>JBEQCC010000408.1:0-3652 GCA_041639455.1 Pelosinus sp.
TTGGCGATGCATACGGTGGGCGGTGTGGTAACTGCCGCTCAACCATTATTGGAAGTTGTCCCCGAAGATGCAGAACTGCAAGTAGAAGCTTGGGTTGCCAATAAAGATATTGGTTTTATTCAACAATGACAGTTAGCAGAGGTTAACAGTGTCACGTTGAGTTTCCAGAAATACGGCACCCTTGGTGCCAGCGTGGTAGATATTAGCCCTGATGCAGTGGAAGATAAGGAAAAGGGACGGGTGTATCGGGTCATGTTAAGCCTTGATAAGAATTCTTTTCTGGTAAATGACCGCTATGCAGCAATCAGTCCAGGAATGACTGCTACTGGTGAGATTAAGATCAGGCAAAAAAGAATTATTGAATTCTTCCTTGATCCTTTCCGCCAATATCAGAGTGAGGCTTTAAGGGAGAGATAAGGATATGAATCAGGAGCAGTACGCACAAAAGGCCGAGCCGCGTAAGCTGGACACTGCCATTCTTTGTCTGGTGGCTATAGCAAAAATATTTGGCATACCTGCTGACGAAGCACAGCTGCGTCGTGCATATGTTGTGGCTGGTACAGTTGGTATGGATACTATGACTATGCTCAGAGCAGCAGGAGAACTGGGTTTAAAATCTAGATTAATAAAAATTGATCCAACACAATTAGCAAAGACGCCATTGCCTGCTATTGCGATTCTGAAAAATGGTAATTATGTAATAGTGGCTAAGCAAGAAAAGGAGAAAGTTGTAATCATCGATCCTTATCGTGATCATCATTTTGTCCTGCCAAGCGCAAATTTAATAAATGCCTGGAATGGGGAGATGGTACTCTTTACGCGGAGATATATTTCGCCAAAAGCCAAGACCCAAAAAAAGTTTAGTTTATCTTGGTTTATTCCGGCAATTTGGCGTTATAAAAGAAACTTAGGGCAAGTCCTGTTCTTATCTTTTGTTCTGCAGCTTTTTGGTCTGATTAGCCCTATGTTTACCCAGGTGATTATTGATAAGGTGCTGGTACATCGTAGTTTAAATACGTTGGATGTACTGATCTTTGGCATGACTTTTGTTTCCATATTTCAGGCATGGATGACAGGATTGCGCAGCTATTTATTTACTCATACCACTAATAAAATTGATGTAGCACTAAGTACGAGACTCTTTCGTCACATTACTGCCTTACCTGTAAAATACTTTGAAACATGGCAGGTGGGAGAAGTCGTGGCAAGGGTTAGGGAGCTGGAGAATATACGCCAGTTTATTACTGGATCGGCTCTTACAGTGGTTTTGGATACTATTTTTGCAATTGTATATATCATCGCTATGTTTAAGTATAGTAGTTATTTAAGTCTGATTACCTTATTAATGTTACCTTTGTACATTACTCTCAATTTGGTGGTTACCCCTATTTACCGTAAGCGATTAAATGATAAATTCACGGCTGGAACAGAAAATCAGGCATTTCTGATTGAAGCAGTCACAGGTATTCAAACTGTCAAGTCACTGGCAGTGGAATCTCAGCTTATTCAAAAATGGGAACAAATGTTGGCAAGATATATAAAGACAGCCTTCGCTACCGCCAATCTAAGCAATGTTGCAGGTAACATTGGCAGCTTTATTCAGCAAGTTTTTACCTTAGCGATTCTGTGGTTTGGTTCTTATCAAGTGATGCAGGATAAGCTGACTGTCGGTGAGCTTATTGCCTTTCAGATGATGTCAGGGCAAGTCATTGCTCCTATCTTGCGATTGGTGAATATGTGGCAGAATTTCCAGCAGACCATGGTGTCAGTAGACCGGCTTAGCGATATATTGAATGAGCCTGCGGAACCAGCCTTTAACGCCAATCGTACTACCTTGCCCACAGTCCGGGGCGATATCGTTTTTGATCGGGTGACTTTTCGTTATCGCCAAGATATGTCGGAAGTATTATATCAACTAAGTATTGTCATACAGGCAGGAGCCAGTATTGGCATAGTTGGACGATCCGGTTCTGGTAAAAGTACGTTAACCAAGATGATTCAACGGCTATACGTGCCTGAGTCAGGGAGAGTGCTGATTGACGGTGTAGACTTGGCTCAAGTGGAACCTGCCTGGCTGAGGCGGCAGATTGGCGTAGTACTGCAGGATAACTTCCTCTTCAATGGTACGATACGTGATAATATTGGGGCGGTTAGACTCGATGCACCAATGGAAGATATTATGATAGCAGCAAAAAATAGTGGTGCTCATCATTTTATTCAGGAACTTCCCGATGGCTATGATACGTTAGTGGGGGAAAGAGGCACCGCTCTATCGGGAGGTCAGCGCCAACGTATCGCCATTGCCAGGGCATTACTGACCAATCCTCGTATTTTAATATTTGATGAAGCCACAAGTGCCTTGGATTATGAATCGGAACGCATGATTATGGATAATCTGGACACGATTTCCGCCGGACGCACCATGATTATGATTGCTCACCGTTTATCAACCGTGCGCCATTGTGACCGGATCATCGTACTGGAACGAGGGCGAGTAGCTGAACAGGGGACACATGAAGAATTGTTAGAGAGGCGAGGTGTATATCATAGGCTGTACATGCAGCAGGAAGGAAAGAAAATATAAGGTGAACATTTTACGGTCTTAAATAATTGAGGTTTTATTAATGAATTACTATAAAAAGGAGGTGAGTGGCTGGGGAAGATAAAGAAGATTAGAAGGTTTAGCTAGTTGCAGTAGTCATAAAGTAACCTAACAAAGGAGGTGATCAAATTTGAATAAGATTTTGAGAATTTGGAGAAGATCGGTAGTCTAGTAAGAACACTAATTCAAGCTTACACAAATTTCAAAGAGAGAATAAGCATTGTTGGATAAACAAGCAGTCAATTTTGCTTTAGATGTCATCTATTTTAGGGTCTAAATGGATGTTGGAAAGGAGAGCTTTTATGAGCCTAAAGTGGATATGTTTTGGCCAATCCTTAGAGAAAGGGATGGATTATTATAATCAAAGAATGTATGCAGATGCAAAAGGGTTTTTCCAAAAAGCATTTTGTGTGAATCCTGGTGACTTTGTTCTCAATTTCTGGCTAATGAGAGTAGCAGTCATGACTCATGACAATACGGAGGCAAAAGAGTACTTGGCAAAATGTATAGAGATGAAGCCAGCTTTAAAAGAGTCATTAATAGATCCTTGGTCCAAGATGCTAGATGACTCGATGCAAGGGAAAGAATTAGGAGATTTAGAAACGCTCAATCAAAAAACAAATAAAGTATTAGACCACTGTCAACGAAATAGAGACTTTAGAATATATGATTTTGTCGGAGTATTGGCACTTTATTATTTGTCTTGGTCAGTATACGAGTTCATCTTAGATGTATTACAGTTCCGACTTCGTATTCAGATGACGATTCATTTGATTAGTTATGTGTATATTATAAAGTTCTTAATTTTTTTAGTACCGATTGGACTTTACTATTTTCAAAAGCCATTGTGCACTCCTAATTTATGGATCGAACTAGGGAGAGTAAAAGGGTGTTTTAGTGAATTATGCAAGAATAATAGTTTTAAAGTAATGACTTTAGCCTATTGCGTTTTTCTGACATTTCCCGAAATTTATTCGTTGTTTCGACCGGAGATATCAGAAGAGGCTACTAAAGAATTGCTTAGTCGTTACAGTGTTTATCCCGCACTTA
>JBEQCC010000409.1:0-3630 GCA_041639455.1 Pelosinus sp.
GTGCGCAAAATCAGAGAAGTTAAGCCCTATCATATCGTAACTCATGTGGAGAAGGATGCATTTAATCCTGATCATACAAATGTATCTAAATTTGTTTGGGAAGCCAGTGTGCTTTCCATATCCAATGGAGTGAAAATAGAGGGGTATCCAACGGCCAAACAAGCACGTATATTTGGCTTTGAACCTCACCAGACGGAGGTTTCCAACTTTAAGCCAGAAGTGATTATCGATATTACAGAAACATATCCACAAAAAGAAGCAGCCATGCAGTGCTTTAAAGCTCAAAAGCATTTGATAGAATATTATGCAGACCGAGCCAAAATGAGAGGAAACCATGCCCGCAGATGCTCAGGAAACAATGAGTATCGGTATGCAGAAACATTCAGCAGGTTTTACCCATATGTGGGAGGCGAATTTATCTAATGGAGAGATATATAGTCAAAAAAATAGTTAAGCCTGATAGACAGCTTGTTAGCGAGTTAGCCAAATTCGATGTTTCAACAATATATGAAGCACAGGGTAGAACTGGGATTATGAATCATGAAATAAAGCCGATTATTCAAGGTGCTGCGATTTGCGGACCTGCCGTAACTGTGACTTGTTTTGCTGGTGACAACCTGATGATTCATGCTGCAGTTGAAGTCTGCCAGCCTGGAGATGTGCTGGTAATAACGACAATTGGCGAAAGTGTTTCTGGCATGATTGGCGAACTTATTGTCAGTGCGCTGATAAAACGCGGGGTTATCGGTGTTGTTATTGATGCAGGCATTCGAGATGTGGTGCAAATTCGCCAATTAGGATTTCCTATTTGGAGTAAGGCAATCCATTCTCAAGGTACAACCAAGAATAAGGGCGGCTGGGTAAATGCTCCTGCGATTTGCGGCGGAACACAAGTAGATCCAGGAGACATTATTATGGCTGATGATGATGGAGTCGTAGTTGTTAGAAAGGGCGATGCAAAGTTTGCACTGGAGTCTTCACAGAGCAGAGTTTTGAAAGAAGAAGACACTAAGGCGAAGATTGCAAGAGGAGAGTTAAGTCTTGATTTCTATGGATTGCGAAAAACGCTGAAGGAAGAAAAGGTAGTTTATTACGAAAATGAAAACCAACTGAAATAAGTTGGTTTTTCAATCAGTATCTTGCACCAGTGTAAGTAGGATGTAAATAAGGATGAAGAAGGAGAAAATATGGAACATTCAAATGCCGCTAATCGCTTGGATCGGTTACCAATATCTTCATTTCATAAGTATGTGTTAATTGCAGTATCATTTGCTTATTTTTTTGAATTTGCTGACATTAATTCTTTTTCCGCTATTGTGCCAAGGTTAATTAATGTTTGGGGAGTTTCAGTTAACTCAGTAGCATATGTAACATCACTTTCGTTCTTGGGAATGTTTTTTGGATCTACATTGGGTGGTATGATTGCAGACCGTTATGGCAGGAGAAAAGCATTGATGATTACCACATTGTGGTTTTCTTTATTTTCTGCTTTGAGTGCTTTCACGTGGGATATCTGGTCTCTTGGTTTTTGCCGGATTCTTACTTCTGCAGGGTTGGCTGCAATGACAGTTGTCGCAGTAATATATGTTAATGAAATCTATCCTGCAAAATTTCGTGGAAAGTACCAGGCATATGCCATATGTATAGGTATATGCGGAACACCGGCAACGAATTTAATTGCAAGTGCAGTTGTTCCTTTGGCTCCTTGGGCGTGGCGGCTTGTTTTCATATGGGGTTCCTTAGGAATTATATACTTATTTTTTCATAAAAGGATAGTAGAATCACCTCGTTGGTACGAAAGCCGTGGTGAATATGATAAAGCTGACGAAGTTTTAAAACATATTGAGAATGAGGTAAGCAGGGAGAAGGGAAGGCTATCTTTTCCTGCTCCAGTTATGCCAGAAGTAAAAGTAGACAAGGCTCCATTAGCAGCATTATTTCAACGAAAATACTTGGGAACAACTATACTTCTTACTATATTGTGGGTGACACAAACTATCGGGTTTTTTGGTTATTCAAGCTGGGCACCGATGCTTTTGGCCAAAGAGGGCTTTAGTATTGAGAAGTCCATATTTTATGTGGCATTGAGTACCATAGGAGCTCCACTTGGGCCACTCTTGGCATCGATGGTTACCGATCGTTATGAACGTAAATGGTGTCTTGTAGTTTTTGGGACTGTCATTGGCCTGAGTGGTCTTTTTTATGGTCTCACATTTAACCCCATCATGATTGTAGTATTTGGATTTATTGTGAATTTATTTGAACGGGGTTTTACGGCTCTTGCCTATGCCTATTCACCTGAATTATATGACACAAAGGTACGATCAGTGGGAACCGGCTTAACTTACGGGATTGGCCGGCTGTCAAATGCTTTCGGCCCTCTTATGATCGCTTATATTTATACAGGCCATGGATATCAGTCAGTATTTTACTTTATAGCAGGAACCTGGTTGGTAGGTGCAATAACACTTACTCTCTTTGGACCAAAAACAAAAAAATATATATAGCTAGTCTTGTTAACTTAGGCTATGAAGGTCGTATCTGATGATAGTATGGGAGGAATAATAGCATGTGTAAAAAAATCAGTATATTACTAGTTGTTTTATTGACATTATCTTTGAATTCAAATATTTATGCTGAAAATGTAGCTGAGGATTCTCAGGAAGGGAAAGTTGCAGAACTTGAGAAACGTATTGTTCAATTGGAAAAGGCAAAAGTAAAAGATTCAGAAAAATCAAAATTAAACTTTTCCGGTCTTCTTAGCACTCGTTATAAATCTACAAACTATGATCAAGCAGGAAAGAATACTGTTGATCTAACCCAATATCGTATTCGATTGGATGCGAAAGTAGCAATTGATGCCGATTCGTCCGTAGGACTACGTTTCGTAACAAAAATACCTAATAAAAAAGATTTCTTTAATGATTCTTGGACGACTAGCGGAGCAGATAACGATTTTAATATTGACCGGGCATATTATACTACTAAAATCGGCAATGGTGCAGGCAGTTTTACAATCGGGCAACAGGCACTTGTTGTTGATCCCATGAATATTATTATAGATAGTACTTTTTATAGTTATACTGGCGGTAAGCTTAGTTATAAGCTAAATGGGTTAGGTATAAATGGTGTAGCTACAGCTCAATATGGACGGTTTTACCAAGGAGCTACGATGACTGGATTTACAGGATGGGGCAATAAATCAGCGTCGGACTTTCAAAATGCGGATTTTGCTTCTTTAAGTTTCAACAGCAAAGTTAAACGGATTGATTATACGGTAGGATATGCAGATTTTAGAAATAAATCTGCTGGTAAAACATTATTAACCTATACTTATGCAAATATGGGGACTATGTTAAGTCAAAAAGTCGGAATGTATCTCCAATATGCAAATAATAGCGCTGATAATGATGGAAGTTTTTGGACAAGTAAAATTGTGTATGGAGACCAAGCACCAGCCAAACTGGGACAGTGGAATGTTTCGCTTCAATATATCGATGCTGAAAAGAATGCAATATTCAATCGTTTTGCCATGTTGGAGGGTGCTGCTGGTAAAAATGTTAATCATCCTGAAAAAATTTGGGATGCTCGCATCAATTATGCTTTTTCGCCGACTACCACTTTTTATGT
>JBEQCC010000410.1:0-3614 GCA_041639455.1 Pelosinus sp.
CCTTTAAAAGTTGTTCCAGGAAACCTTACATACACATCCCAATTAGAAGGTCCCTTACCGTCTTCATTCCAAGCGCCCTCTACCTGATATGCCGCGGAAGCTGCTCCCCACAAAAAGTCCTTCGGAAAATCTGCTATTGCCTTATGAATCATATTTTTCTCTCCTTGTACTTTTTAAGTCTGAAAAGACCGTTAACAACTTGTTAGCGGTCTTTTGCATATATGAATTAGAAACGAAGGTCAAACTGGGTACGGAACAGTTTTCTATTATATTCTGTAGCGGAATTAGAAATATTTACTTTTTGATCAGAGTAAATATTTGTCCATTGAATATTTTTCCCAACTACATAGTCCACACCTACCATCCAACCTCTGGAATCACTTTTCAATGAATCCCACTCATCATCATGGGATGGATCACCATTCGCACCAAATTTGAAGAATCTGGCATAAACCCCGTAAGTTCCAGGCTTATTAATATCCGTTCCTTTGTAATCCAGTCTGATGTGATGAGTTTTGTTAAAATCATCAGCGTTGGTTTTCGCATACGTTCCTGTCAATTTCAGATCTTGGGCTATCTTTGTAACAACTGTCAGCCCACCCCAGCGGCTCATTTGTTGTCCACTATTATCTTTATTGCCACCTAAAAGTAAATTAATATTTACATTTTTCGCTATATCTCCATTGAAGTTTGCGCCATAAATATTAGTATCATAAGCATTTTTAAGGGTAACTGCACCATTTCCTTGGGTAGGTTTGGCAGTAAATATACTCGTTTTAAACTTCCCTGTAGGAACATCCAGCCAAATCCCAGTTGCTTCATGGCCCCACACCATATTATCCCCATATCCAAACCATTTTCTACCAGCTGCAACACCTACTTCACCAACGGAACCAGAAGCCCAGACTCTAAACCAGGTACCGTCTCCATTATTCGTGTCAGGAGGGGTTACGCCGCCCCAGCCGCTGGTCGTGTAGTCATGTCTTGTTTCACTTGCGAAATGTCCTTCCCATCTGTCATTGATTTTAGCAGTTCCTTCCAATGCTAAGAAATAATGTTTGTTACCCCCGCTAATATTTTGATCATCACTAGTATCGCTGTCATATTTCCCGCGGAAGAAACCGCTCCATTTTACATTATCAACTTTATTTTCCACAGTCGTCATGCGAGCACCCAATTTATCAAGTTCACTGGCATATTCATTGGATAATTTCTCAATAAGAGCTTTGTTGCTTGCATCAGCTTGATCAACTTTCGACATTGCCTTTGCTACGATAATAGCCATTTCATAACGGCTAATGGTTTTATCACCGCGAAACGTTCCATCACCATATCCGTCTAAAATACCATCATCAGCCAACTTTATAACAGCGTCATAAGACCAGTGTTTTGGAGGTACATCAGAGAAAGGATTTACTACCGCCGCGAAGGACGTACCAGCTACACCAAGTATCATTGCAGCTGCCAGAGAAGCGACTAACCTTTTTTTCATTTACAATCTCTCCTTAGATTTAGTTTACCTGTTCATTGCTTGTACGACTGATCTTTATTGGAGAGGGATGTATCTAAGTTTCTACATTTCCTTACATATCCCCTAACCAACAAGCTCATATCTACCATTACCTCATATACTGATCTTACGTCTCTAACTCATTAGACCTCCTTTTCCAGATCAGCATGATGCAATTAATGATCTTCATAAGAAATTCTGGCGTTATCCTATTTTCTTGAAATTCAATCGGCCTCTTTAAAATTGTTTTTTTACATTCACTCTTATTTTCTGCAAGTACTATGCCAATGTTTTCAAAAAAATCTGTCCTTTTTAAAGAAAGGCCCAAGAATAGCTCTTTCCTATAAAGGATACAAGCCTTGGAGAATTTTTCATAAAATAAAAAAAGCCGCCAAAACATGCATTGGCAGCTTGAAATGATCTTCTCCGAATGATATGTGTATTTTTCTAAAATTGGATGTGTATTCTTTTCGTCCTTTTTCACTCGTTTATATCACATAGTGTATTAACTTTGGCAATTACAATATTCATCAAGAAAACAATCAATCAACAAGCATGAGTAAAGAATCCCTCACTAATAATGTATTCTTACCGGTGTACCGATGGACACCAATCGCGATAGCACAAGTACGTCATTATTATACATACGAATGCAGCCATGGGATACAATCTTACCAATTGATGATGGATTATTGGTTCCATGGATTCCATAATGAGGAATATTTAACCCCATCCACATAGCGCCAAATG
Source organism: Pelosinus sp. (assembly GCA_041639455.1). Classification (GTDB taxonomy): domain Bacteria; phylum Bacillota; class Negativicutes; order DSM-13327; family DSM-13327; genus Pelosinus. The sequence goes on from JBEQCC010000410.1 coordinate 2,261, forward strand.
CTCCACCCGGATTCGCCATCTTACTCGCAATGTAATAGTTACCAATTGGTGTGGGAGTATTTTTCTTACCAACACCAACAGGGAAAGCTCGGACTTGGGAACCATCCCGATAGAGGGTAAGCCGCTTGGCTGACAAATTTACAGTAATTGAATACGCCAATTTATCACCTCCTCTATAACATATGCAAGTGGACTATATCATGCCTATTCCAATAACATAATTCTATTATGTAATATTTACCTAACAGATCCTATAATTCTATGTATGACACCTAATAGCTCGCATAAAAATAGTCTGCTACTCAATGTAAGAGATGCAGACCATTTTTTTATACGCTAAATAGTAATCGTCAGAAAACCATTTCACTTACAATTCTTATATTTAGCGATTAAGTGTTTTTTCTTTTGTGCAGGAGGCTCAATCCTTTTATTGTATGGAAACTTTATATAGGTATCGATAACTTTCCATATTAGTTTATTTTCTTCCTTTAATTCCTTAATTAATTGTAAATTCTCTTCAATCAGAGTCTTATCTAAGGCGGTATTGGATTCAAGTTTCTCTGCTTTGTTCCTTGCTGCTCCCGGATCTTTTAAAGTAATCCTGCTTTTACTCTGATCCAGTTGCTTTTTTATTTTCTGAACAGTTTGATTCGACATGGGCAGCACAGGCTCTTGCAATACACTCCTTACTCCTGTAATTTCAGCAGAAAGCGAATCTAATGCCACAAGATCATCAACGCAAAGCTCTTTTAAAGATGCCTTGCCTAAGGCGCGCATTGCTTCTTCCATCTCCAAAACCATGGACGTCAGCACATTTTCCACACTGGTTGCAGCCTGATTGATATTAAGCTGGGTCTTTGTTGGAGAGTTATAATAGACCAATGTGGTAGGCGGCTCCCAGGGAATTACTTTTTCGAGTTGATTATGCCCTAAAGCAAAAAGAGGAACTGTCGCTAAATAAATTGCATCCGCTCCTAAAGCCAATGCCTTCAGGCATTGACCAGGTGTAAAGTAGCCGCCAGATATGATAATACTAACAGAGCTTCCCTGCAAAAAGCGCTTTGCCCGTATCAATGCAAGCAGGCTGGGTATGCCAAAATCATCCTGTTTGATCGGTACTGTCGCATGAGACCCTCCCTCAGCCCCATCAATCACAATGGCATCAAAACCTAGTTCAATGGCGGCAGACAGCTCTTCTTCAAGACGGTCTGTCGCCATGATCTTTAATGCTATAGGAATTCCCTTTGCCCTTTGGCGCAGCTTTTTCATAAAATTAGGCCAATCTTCAGGCTTCTGAACTCCCGGAGGTGCATTTAGCGCTACAGCAGGCTCACCGGGTTCTAAACCACCAAGG
>JBEQCC010000411.1:0-3585 GCA_041639455.1 Pelosinus sp.
AGCGATTCGTATACCTGCAATATCAATGCGAATTTCACCTTGCGTAGCATTTTCCGGAAGCGTTGGCAGCTTACATGCTTCTACAATCTTTAATTCGGCAAAACCTGAAGGGACTAGTTTTCTCTCTGCTTGTTCGCTTTGCATTTCTGCCATCTGCTCACAGGCAACTTTTCTCAGTTTTTGCTGCCAATAGTAGAAAGTGTTCTCATGAATCCCCTCGTTTTCACAGAATACTTTAACGTTCAGACCACTTTCTCTTTTTCTGCGCATTATCTGCGTCCAGTGTGCTAGGCGATATTCTGCTGCTATTTCTCTTGTATTCATAATGCCGATACTCCTATACTCTTATTCGTCTTGATTTACCACAAGTGGTTTTTCAAGTTCTTTCATAGTCAGTGTATCAGCTTTGTTTGATGGCTTCTAGGTGATGTAGAGTTTGTCGCTTACGCTCAACATGCAGTATTCCTCTGCTTGTTGAGCTTTTTGCCGCACAGAACTTCCGATTGAACCCTAAAATGAACCCTCCCTATTGACATTACTAATACAGGAGGAAACACATAATCGTACTTACATATAATGTTTTTTGATGCTTCTTATTGTATACCATGAGAAATAATATAAAGACTCTGCCAATGATAATTTCTCAATATTCCTATAAATACACCATGTCCATAATGAGCTTCTTTTTTTATTACTAGAAAGTGAACTCCCTCTAACTCTGTATCTTGCAAGATCTTCCTTTAGCCCATATGCCTTAAATCCTTGCTTTAGAATTGCTAACCACGTAATATAATCTTCATGTCGCTGTTTTGGCATATATATATTTGGAATTTTTTCTCTATCGATCATCACAGTCAAACAACCAATTACATTGCCTCTTAATAAAGTCCTATAATCTACTATACTAGGTATATTAATCTTCTTTTCAAGTTCATCGGCAAATTTATAGAAATGTCGATACTCTGTAAATGAGAACTCAATATTATTATCCAGCATAAATATAACTTGTTTTTCTAGTTTCTCGGATATCCAAATATCATCACTATCCAAAAAAGCAATATATTTACCTTTCGCGTATTTCAAACCAATATTCCTAGCATTAGCAACACCTTGATTATTGTCTAATCTAATCAATTTTATTCGTTCATCTTTCTGTTGATATTCTTTTATAATTTCAATAGAATTATCATCTGAAAAATCATCTACCATAATCATTTCCCAATTTTTATATTTTTGTTGCAAAACAGAGTTAATGGTTTCAGAAATTAATTCTTCACTATTATACACTGGTATTATAATTGAGACCAAAGGTTTCATATTATTCAAAGCCTTTCAATATATTATTATAAGAAAACACTGACGCATTCTTATCATCACAAAACGAGAGTGGGTTACACTGCGAGGTTTTCGCTTGAGACCTTTTAGGATCTCTGTCCAGGGCAATTGTATCGTCTTATCTGTATAAGGACGTGGAATCGTTGCTAATAACTTATATTGATTATTTAGTACTTCTACATGATCCCAATATATTTTAAGTAAGACTTCTTCGTTAGGCTTTGCCCCTACAAGTGGCAAATTGGATCTATCAAATCTGACTTCACCATACAAATTCACTTTACCAGTATCCAGCCGAAATACATCATATGGATGGTCAGGCAATGTAAGCAATTTGTTTTTTTCTTCTTGCCATAACACAGTAATGATCACTTTCTTTTCATAATGAGGACGTTTTTGATCATCGGCAGCTTGCTGAAGCAGCTCGGATACAAAGGTTTCATGAGTCGTAAAGAGGGGGACAGGTACACACCAATTTCTTCGGCTGTATCCACATTTGTTTTCTACATTGCCTTTCTCATTTCCACTATAAGGATTACAAAATACCGCATCAAATCGGTAATGAGCTGCAAAACGGATAAATCCATCGGTACATTGTCTTTTGCCTCCATTTTCAATGGCTATGACAGCAGCGGAGAGGTTATCGAACCAAATTCTCTTAGGAACACCGCCCATTTGCTCAAATACTTGCTTCATTCCTTCTAGAAAGCATTCTTGATTTTCTTTGGCAAGGGATGTACAAGAGCTGCACCCATTACTGGATGTTTTCTTTGCTTTGGACCCACTTTCATATTCCAATCATCACAATTTGCATACTTTTTAGCGGTCGCCAGTTTACTTTCGTACGATTGGCAATATCTGAAATACTACACCCTTCAATTTCACGCATGAGTCTGATTACTGTTGTTGAGACACTGTCAACATCCTTTCTTTTCCCCCCTATCCGTTTGTCTAGACAACTTTACGGTAAGGGATTATTAGTTTGTTGGCAAGTGTCTTTTTGTATTTATTTTGGCACCCTAGTTCTGCAGTTTTAGGTTGCCAAACTCTGTACTTTTATTATGCCATATACAGCATTCTTTTGGGCTGGAAACGCAGAGAACTCAGAATCTTCACTTATCTAAACCTCAAATTTCAAACTAAAAACTTCATATATATTTCTTGCATTTTTTTTGCCATTCTATCTGCTGAATATTTTCTTTCATACAAATCCCTTGCTTTAATTCCCATTTCCCTAAGCACATCTTCATTATTCTTAATATATAAAAAAACATCTTCTATTTCTCGCATATTTCCATAAGAGACAACAAAACCAATGCCTTCATTTCGCACAGTATCTGCACAAATTGTATCATCAGAAGTAATTATTGGCTTACCCAACATTAAAGCCTCGCAGAGTTTATTTGGTGCAGCATATTTATTATTAGGAATACTAGGATCGTATAATGCTAGAATGACACTTGAGTTCCTTTCTATCTTAAGAGCGTCTTCATAAGAAACCTTGCCGCTAAAAAAGATATTTTCATTTTTAGAACTTATTTGCTGCAATTGATCTTCTAGTTTCCCATATCCTGCAATAATAATATTTATACCTTCATTTTTCGCTACAACATCAGCAACTTCTAATAGCCCTCTATCCGGAGTTAAAACTCCAACATAACTTATTAAATATTTATCTACGTTATTGTTGAAATCAATCTCTACCTCATCAGGTGTATTGTATATTACAATAACTTTTTTTTCTACATCATCATTAATATTGTTAAATTGCTCTACTCGTTTTTCATGCGCAATAATAACTATATCAGCTTGCTTTATAACCCATAATTCTATGTTTCTTATAAAATTGGTCCCCCCGCCCAAATTATGTGTAGCACTATAAAAATCATAGATATCATACACTAATTTTATATTTTTAAATTTACTGGCAATAACAGCTGGAATTGCAGTATCAAGATCACATGCATGAATAACGTCTACTTTAGTAGTGATAAATTTAAACAACAAGTAAATGTTAAACACTATTAATCCAAGAATATTTTTTTTAAAACCTTTTCCATATTCTCCTTTAGCAAAAAAACGCTCAATTTCTATATCATTTATTGTTTCTCTTGATTTGCATTTTCCAGTTCGATCCCACCCAATTGCTTTAATAGTTAACGAATTAAATTTAGCATTTAACCAAGTAGCTGCTTTGATTAATCTTGGCTCCGGATCAATGTGACCAGCTCTCGCAAAAATAATTGTCCT
>JBEQCC010000412.1:0-3579 GCA_041639455.1 Pelosinus sp.
CATCGTGAATGGTAATGGTAAATGCAAGTTTCTGCACATCAGCAGGAATTTTCGAAATATCAATTTTGATTTGCTCATCATCCCCGTCACCCACACCGCTGCGGTTGTCACCGGTATGTACTACTGCTCCTTGTGCCCCTGCCGGATTATTATAAAAGACAAAATCCTTTTCATCTTTCACTTTTCCGGCTTCTCCAAGGATAAATGCAGATGCATCTAAATCAAAATCATGGCCGCCATCATACTTATTGGTGTCCCAGCCTAACCCCACAATAATATTCTTCAAACCAGGATTGCTTTTGGTTAAATCTACTTTCTGTCCCTTACTTAAGCTCACTGCCATTTATTTCATTCCCCCCCTATTTACTAACTATATCGCTTAACTACAGCACTGATAGAAACATCCTGCGTACTCTCGCCAAGGGCGGCAAACTTCCACTCTCCCTGATGGCGGTACACTTCACCCACAATCAGTGCCGTTTTACCAGCATAACTCTCCGTCAAATTATAACGAGTTATCTCTTGCATGTCCGATTTATTCACAACTCTAATAAAAGCATTTTTAATCATGCCAAAATCTTGTTTACGTTTCTGGCAATCATAGATATTGACAACAAATACGATTTTATGAATATTGGATGGTACCTTTTGTAACTGGATTAGGATTTGTTCATCATCGCCATCACCACCGCCTGTACGGTTGTCCCCTAAATGGGTAACGCTGCCGCAAGGACTTTTCAAATTATTAAAGAATACAACATTTTCTTTACTAGTAAATTTCCCATTGGCATCTAACAATAAAACGGAGGCATCGCAATCAAATTCAGCCTTTCTACCACCACCAAATAGAGCACTTAGAAATCCGCCGCCATTACCACCAGACTGTTCCACCGGATCCCAGCCCAGGCCAATAATCAACTCGGAAAGTCCAGCATTGCCTTTGGTTAAATCAATCTTCTGACCCTTTTGTAAACTAATTGCCATAACTAACCCCTTTCATGTCAAAATCCCATTACATGGTTTTATCTATGTAATTTTCTAATATACATATAATATCACGTAGTTTTAAAAACTACAATACTCATTTTATATTATTTCTAGATGTAGTTGTCACAATTCAACATAATTATCTGTTTTTTTCTCCATTTTAGGCTATTTTTCTATTAGTATCTCAATATCTAGTATTTATATTCATATAATATAATTATAATAATTTTGACATCTAGCATTAGAAAATATTATAATACATAATGAGGTGTATAACATGGAAATAACAAAATCAGTTTTAGAAGGTTTTGCGACAAAACTACTCGATAATGAGTTAAAAGTGGAAGATATCCCTTCTATTAAACAATATGCAGACCAAGTAACAGAATTACTAAACAGCAAACTGAACCATCGCCGTAAAGGAGATGAAACCAGCGTTGCAATCACGAAAGCAATGATTAATAATTATACTAAGAATGGTTTACTCAACCCCTCGGACAAAAAGAAATATGACAAAAATCACATTATCCTGTTAAGTCTGATCTACCACCTCAAGCAAGTTCTTTCTTTAGATGATGTGAAAACCATCTTTAATCCAATTTTAAGAACCCTAGGCCATCCGGAAGAGAAAACATCCATTATTGCCCTTGATGATATTTACAGAGCATTTTTAGAGTTTCAAAAAGAAGAGTACTTCGATGCTTGTAATGATTATGAGGATCGCTTTAATAGAGTTTACGAAAAAATCAATAATCCCTTCGGGAACAACGCAAATAAAGATATGGTAGAAAAGTTTTTAACGGTATTACTGCTGGTAGCCGAAGCTACTGCCGCAAAACAGCTTGCCGAAGAAATGATCGATACCTATTTTAAAGTGCAAGACTGAAAAGACATAATCGAATCACAAAGGCGCAAAGGAAATTCGTTCTTTTGTCAATTGGGAGCGTAGCGAAGCAATCTCTTAACAAGAAGGGAATTGCTTCGCTACGCTCCCAAACAGCTTACTCGGTATCCTCCGCATTCTGGCGTGTTTCAGCATTCTCCTTATAATACAGACTATCAAAGAAGCCATGCCAATGATTTTCAACATCATTGATAGGGCTTTCTTTTTCTTCACATAAGTATTTATTTTTAATAAGGAGTTTTTGGTAATCCGAGTCTAAATTTTCCCCGGGTTTCAATTCCTCCCACGCCATCGGCACCTGTTACGGATGCTGTGATGGCATCATTGATATCAACCGTTCGATTAATGGGAGTAAACGCGACTTTTTCTGCAATAAAGACAGGATCATAGGCATGAATAAAAATCCGAGTCGGGGCACTGGCAAAATTAGCTCCTGCTATTAAGATGGCTTCAAAATAAGATTGACAGGCACCAGCAAAAATGACCAGATCATCTTTTGATGGTTCAAAAACTCTAGCCTTCTTGACGGATTCTATAAAATATCTAGAATTACGATAATTATTAATATCTCTGAAATCTTTCTTGCCACCCCCTAACAAGGCATCATGACCAGTTAAAATTAAAATGTCAGGACGATACTCATCCACTAAAGCAATGACCTGCTCTGGCTGCTTTGATTCCTCAATACATCGGCCGACTGCATCAATGTTCATTTGATTATAGGTTTTTAAACACATCGTAAGATATTCTTCGTCTCCGTCCAGATGCAATACACGACCCGGCATTTCAAAGTATTCATACTTTTTCGCGTGCTCTGCCCGAACATTATCCACTTGTTCTCTTTCCCTACTGCGACGCATCAAAACTCTCTTCAATGTATCATTATGCACACTTTCCATATGCAATATTTCATTACGCAGGTGTTCTGCTCCCACTCGTTCTAAATCACTTAACGGTGCATCTGCGACTAACCGCAAATGCATTCCTTTTAACGTACAATGTAGTTGCCCTACATTGTCCTCAAAAATATTGGTTACCTTAAAAACAATATCACCGCCATGAGATTTCCGAATTACTAAATCCCCTACTGCTACATTAGCCACCCCTATCCCTCCCTTACTTATTACATACTATGTAGCATAAAAAAAAAGTGCCACACCCAAAAAACCTTCCAATATATTTCAGTAAGTTCTGCCTTTGACGGGTAACCAAAAAGACCTTTTCTCAATATACTGTATTACACCTGTGGCCTTTAGGAGCCACATGCACCGCACTCAAAATCTTCGAGGTGATGGCGCATGATCACTGTGGTTGTTCCAGCCAAGAACGAAGCTGGACGTATCGCAACAGTTCTACAAAACTTAAGTACACTCCAAATTGATCACATTATTCTAGTCGCAAACGGTTCTAATGATTCTACCATGCATGAAGTGTTGCAAATTGGCATCCCCAAATTACAAATTCTTTATTTCCACGAACGTCTAGGTATTGACATCCCTCGGGCTATCGGCGCAAAAGTAGCATTAGCATTAGGCAGCGATGCAGTGGCCTTTGTGGACGGCGACATGGTAGGCACATTTGCAGAAAACCTAACCGAACTCATTGACGGGATATTAATCAAACATTTAGATTTGGCGCTAACGAATTGTTATCCTGCACCACCACGACATATTGAACGCTATAACCCT
>JBEQCC010000413.1:0-3529 GCA_041639455.1 Pelosinus sp.
TGTACCCGCCATTACAATTGTCCGCTTATCAATATATGAAATTGCATCCAAGATTAATTCCTTAATCTCCTCATATGTAAAAGCATAGAACTCTCCAGAACTACCTCCGACCAAAATTCCATCAATTCCTGCATCAATCAAGGTATCATACAGCTTATGCATCGTTTCATAATCTACCGTACCATCTGCATTGATTGATGTCAAAATCGGACTAATATACTTACAATTCATTTTAAATACCTCCTATATCCTATAATTACGGGTTTACCATTTACTTCTTTCTATCTGCTAAAACTTTTTTTCCAGCCTCGATAACCTCGATAATTTTATCCACATCATAGACACAGCCTCTCCATATTCCACCACTAATAGACTGGAGTTCTGCCCATAATTTAGTATCATCAGGCAAATCCGGATTTGCCTGCAATCCTAAATGGAGCTCTCGTTTTTTCAATACTTCGGCTGCCTCATCATAGGAAAGCTGATTGTCTTCGGTTCCTATGAACTTAAGTGAGCCTTCGAACTGATTTCCATCAACAATAATCTCTATTAAATCTCCATCGCGCAATTTGCCCAGTGGCCCGCCAGACAATGCTTCAGATCCTACATGTCCAAAGCAAGCTCCTGTAGAGACACCAGAAAATCGAGCATCCGTAATCAGAGAAACGTGTTTGCCAAAGGGTAGTTTTTTCAATGCTGAAGTCAACTGATAGGTTTCCTCCATACCGGTTCCTTTTGGACCTCCGCCCATAACAATCATAATATCGCCAGATTGTATTTTTTTATCTTTTATTGCTTTAATTGCTGACTTTTCGGATATAAATACTTTGGCCTTTCCAGTGTGTCTGAATACGCCATCTTCATCAATAACCGTTGGATCAATGGCTGTGGATTTAACAACCGATCCCTCCGGCGCAATGTTTCCAACAGGAAATGTTACGGTAGATGTTAATCCCCTCTTTCTAGCTGTGGCAGGATTCATAATTACATCATCAGGATTTATCCTATCTAATGCTTCCAAGCGCTCCCTGCATTTTTTACGTCTTTCAGATTTTTACCACCAATCCAAGTTAGTTCCTAAGGTATCACCTGTAACTGTCATAACCTCTTCATGCAGCAAACCAAGTTTTCGTAAGCGAAGCATTACCTCCGGGACTCCACCAGCTAAAAAGACGCTCACCGTTGGATAGTTAACCGGTCCAATTGGCATAACACTTACTAAACGCGGAACTTTTTTATTAACAGCGGCCCACTCATTGACTGTAGGAACTTTGCAATTTGCTGCAAAAGCAATAGCTGGCAAATGAAGAAGTAAATTTGTCGAACCGCCAAATGCCGCATGGAGAACCATTGCATTCTCAATTGCCTTATCAGTAATAATCTCGCATGTTTTAATACCTTTTTTCTTTAATTCCATCACAGCTCTGGCAGACTGTCTTGCAATATCTTCCCAAATAGGCTGACCCGAAGGCGCTAAGGCAGAATGTGTAATTGCGAGCCCCAGTGCTTCCGCTATTACTTGGGAGGTTCCTGCCGTGCCCAAAAATTGACACCCGCCACCGGCAGATGCACAAGCGCTGCAACCTACTCTTGCCGCTTCATCAAAAGAAATTTCATCACTAGCAAATCGAACACCGATTGTCTGAACCGTTCCAGCATCTTCACCTTTTATAGGTTGAAGCGTTGCACCTCCCGGCACAAGAACAGTCGGCAAATCATGCATCGATGCCAATGCCATCATCATCGCCGGCAATCCCTTATCACAAGTAGCAATACCCATTATCGCTTTTCTTGTTGGAAGAGACCGCGCCAATCGTCTCAACACGATTGCAGCATCATTGCAATACGGTAATGAGTCAAACATACCAGTAGTTCCTTGGCTTCTCCCGTCACATGGATCCGTAACATACGCCGCATATGGTATGGCACCATGGTGCGCCAATTCATTTGCGGCTGCCCGTATTTGCAAACCTAATTCGAAGTGGCCTGTATGCAAACCAACAGCTATAGTGCTGCCGTCTTCACCACGAATTCCCCCTTGAGTACTTAAGATAAGTACATCATCATCATTAAGTTTTTCCGGATCCCAACCCATACCAGCATTTAAAGTCATTCCAAAAAGATGTCCACTTGGCGATTCTTTTAAAAACTTTTCACTAAAAGGTAACTTTCCCTTTGGTCCCTCAGTATGAGTGCGGATGTCATATAAAGATACATCTTTTACATCATAAATTGATTCCATTGACAAAACAGTTCCCTCCTTACAGTTTCATGATATTCAAAGAATATGACCTACATGATGGATTTCTCTGCTAACCACTCCTTTTATACAATCGTTTCAAATCGAATTACGTAATCAGATACATTGATGGTTCTTATATGCAAATCTAATTCTTTTATAAGAAATATTAACTAGATAATAGCACATATATGCTAATATTCGCAATATTTTAACTTTCTATTGCTCCTGATTATGCTTAGTGAGTAAATTATAATTGATATTTAAGTAGACAAATTTTTTTGAAATCAATAAAATGAGTAGTAATACAAAATTTATTTATATAAGGAGTATTTATGCCTCATAAACCTACAGAACGGGTATTAAATATATTAAATCTTTTATCTGTTAATACAGAGGGATTAACTCTTACTGAAATATCTAAAGCTATCTCGGTTCCAAAGAGCACGCTTTACCCCATATTGCAAACGATGACTGATATGAATTACATCCAACTAGGTAAAGATTCTTTTCGTTATAAACTAGGCATTTCCACCTTTTGTATTGGATCTTGTTATTCTCAAGATGAATACATGCTTGAATTTGCCAAGTCGATAATGAAAAATGTCGTTACTGAAACTAAAGAAATCTGCCAAATGGGAGTTTTAGAAGGGAACAATGTTTTATACGTCTTAAAAGAGGAACCCGAAGTAGGTCTGGATATTCGAATTATCTCTCGTGTCGGAAAACGACTTCCTGCATATTGTACTGCATTAGGAAAAGCTTTATTAAGCAGCTATGATATTGAAGAAGTAAAAAAATTATATCCAAAGGGCTTAATTCCTTATACAGAGAATACAATTACGGATTTCGATATTTTAGATAACCAATTATCAATAATTAGAAAAGAGCATATTGCTAAAGAATACGAAGAAATTACCAAGGGGTTATGCTGCTATGCTGTGCCTTTAGAGTCCAACGGCAATGTAATTGCCGCCCTAAGCGTTAGCGTTCCTAATTTTCGAGCGACTGAAGAAAAACTAAATTTAATAACCGAATTGTTATTAAATGCCCGCAAACAGTTCGGTAATGTTAATTTCAAGTAAAAAATAATCTGTAACATGAATTTTTAAAATGTACCCTATAGACTCTGTGTCCCATTTTAGAAAGGATTTAGTATTTATAAAGAGAAAAGATACCCCGAATTTACCTTATTTAGTAAATTTGAATATTATGTTTGAAATGAGCCACACGTGTACTTTGTGAGATCCACCATGTGCATCAAATAGAGCCACTATGTTCATCATGAGA
>JBEQCC010000414.1:0-3567 GCA_041639455.1 Pelosinus sp.
CGCGTGCGGCTGTTAGAGAACGTATTAACCAATTAATAGATCATGGAATTATTGATCGTTTTACCATTGTAGTCAACCCTCTTAAAGCTGGGAAAATGGTCTCCATGTATTTTAACATCAATGTAGAATGGTCTAAGATCGACTCCATTGCCGAAAAACTCTTTGCTGACCAGGAAATAACAAACGTATATCAGATGAGTGGTCACCCCCACTTACATGTACATGCCCTCTTTGATAACCAAGAACAAGGGAATCACTATATGCGCAAGCTGCAATCCATTGATGGAATTCAAAGCGTAGATTCTGAATTTTTAATCACTCGTTATAAAGAAAGAGGTGCTTTACTTCTCTAAATTTCGACATTCATCTGGGTAGCAAGTATACCCTTTAAGCGATGAAAAATACAAAAAATCACAGGTGTATTACATTTTTTTTCGCAAACACTAAACCATAATAACCTCATTAAAGGAGGATACTATGATGAATCATAAAAACAAACGTCATCGCACAATTTCGCGGTTTCAGAAAAAATTCAAAAATATAGCGGCAGCCGCCGTGGCTGGCGCCGCTATATTGTCTGGGTCCATGCTGCCAGGACTTGCAGCACCTGTCGCACATGCTTCAGCCGATCCATCCAATACAGATCCGCCAGCTGTTACTGAGCAAGTCAAAGATACGAATACATCCAAGCAGGCGGAAAAAGCAACTCCATCAAATCAAGGTGATCATCAAAAATCCAAAGACAACAAATCCAAATATACTTCCTCCTCTGCCAAAGCACCCAGTAAGTATGAAGACGTCTTGGATATCACTGCCACTGCTTATGCGCCAGGAGCCCATGACAATGATCAATGGGGTGATAAAACCTATTTGGGCACACAAATACGTCCTGGTGTAGTTGCCGTTGACCCAGATGTAATTCCATTAGGATCGCGTCTGTACATTCAGTATCCCAATGGGTCTGGCGAATACGCCGTAGCAGAGGATACCGGTGGAGCGATTAAGGGCAATCGTATTGATATTGCCAAAACATCCGTAAACAAAGCCGAGGATTTTGGCATGAAAAACGTAAAAGTATTTGTTGTTGAGAAAGGCAACAAATAGAATTCTAACACCCCTATCTTCGATATTTGAAGAATAGGGGTGTTAGAATATCATCCTGTGATAAAGTTTTTTAATGATCCAATGCTATGAGCTTACTTTTTAGTAAGCACCCTACCGAAAAGTGCGTTCTTGTCATTTCCGTTGATTTACTATAGACTGAACCAAATAAATGCTATCGTCTGGTTTAAGTAAGTACAACGGCGATACAAGAGGAGGAACTAATGAAAGTCATCGCCATTAATGGAAGTCCAAACAGTAAGGGCAATACGTACCATTCACTAGAACAAGTAGGAGAAGCATTACTAGCCGAGGGAATTGAGTTCGAAATCATCCATATTGGCAATAAAATCATCAGAGGATGTTTAGCCTGTGGAGGCTGTGTTAACAACCTGAATGAACGCTGTGTCATTCCAAATGATGAAGTCAATGACTCTATCCAGAAAATCAAAGAAGCAGACGGTATTTTGCTGGGATCTCCTGTACACTTCTCAGGCATTGCCGGCACTATGAAATCCTTTTTAGATCGTGTTTTTTATGTAACAAGTGTAAATGGAGGATTACTCCGCCACAAAGTCGGAGCAACCCTCGTGGCAGTCCGTCGTTCCGGCGGTGTAGCAACTTTCGATGCTCTAAATCATTATATCAACTATGCCGAAATGATTATGCCAACCTCTAACTACTGGAATGTAATCCACGGTACAGCACCTGCGGAAGTAAAAGATGATCATGAAGGTCAGCAAATTCTTCGAGTTCTAGGCAAAAACATGGCTTGGCTTATGAAAACATTAACTGCCGGAAAAGCGCAAGTACCACCTCTTCCTCAAGAAGAAAAGGTATTCACAAATTTCATACGATAAAGCTGGCTAAATGCAGATGAAGTTTCACTTCATCTGCATTCTTTGTCGTTGCGAGCTAGGGAAGCAATCCTTTTCTTGCTAAGAGATTGCTTCCCTAGCGCTCGCAACGACATATAACATTATTTCCACCACTAAAAAACAATAAATATTAACTGATAAAAACAGGCAAAAAAGAATCTATTTATTCTTCTGTTTATTTTTTATCTGCAAACAGGGTAATTTACTCTGTGAATAGACATTATTATCAATAGTTTTTGCAGCCTTTTTCTTTAATACAAAATAGACTGCTTAACCAGCAGTCTATGATTGTTGTTCTTTATGCTTCTTTCTCAAAATGAATCATCAAATCAATAATTTCTGGACAATTACCAATTCGTATCGGTGGTCCCCATGTACCAAATCCACAAGAGACGATTACCTGATAACGATCTTTTTTCAGATAACCCCAGTCAATTTCAAACAAACGCTTGGTTATATAATGATTAGGGAAAAACTGTCCACGATGGGTATGTCCGGACAACTGCAGATCAACACCATTTAGCTGTGCTTCAGTCAACTTGAAAGGCTGATGGTCGAGCAGAATAATGGGCAAATTTGTATCAATCCCTTGCATAACTGCAGACAGATCCAGTCGCTGCTGCCCCGTTGCTTGAACTGATGTAGGATCGTCCCGTCCAACGATATAAAACTGATTATTTACCAACTGGTATTCATCACGTAGCACGCTAATGCCCGACTGTCTTAATTGTTCTATTGCGCGCTGGCTGTCACTTCCAAGATATTCATGATTTCCAAGCACTGCAAAGACGCCATATTGGGAATTTAATTTTTTTAAGCCTTCTGGCATTTTTTTCGTGATGAAACGCTGTACATCTTCATCAATGGTATCTCCTACCAGAAATATAATATCAGGATTCAGTTCGTTGATTTTATTGACCATTTCTTCAAGACGGGTATTATCAACAATGGTGCCAAGATGTACATCCGATACCATAACTGCATGTATCTTTGGTAAATTACTCACGCCTTTGGGAATCACCACATCATACTGTCGAATACGAGGATTACAAGCATTCCATCTCCCATAAACCAAAAGCAATCCGACTAAAGTAATAGCAGTCAAGCCCAAAGCTGGTCCTTGAATGATCTGTCCATAAAACAATACATCACTTAGAAAACTTCCAACATCGATAATAATCCAGAATAGGAAAAAATAATACGCTGCCGCAAGCCAGTAATCCCCAATAATAATAATGATATCATTCGCAAAGCTCGGAAATTTTATTCTCCCGATTCTTCCCACCAATTTAGAAATTGCTAAAATAGTATATCCGCTCCAATATAACACCGTATAAGGTTCTACTATACTGCGGAAAGATTGAAAAAAGCGTAAACCAATATAATAATTACCTGCAGCGTAAATCAAAAGCAAAACACTCAATATCAGAATAAAAGAATTCATCTACGACTCCTATTCCTTTCTATCCATCTAAATAAGTTTACAAATAGAAACGCGCAAGTGACCGACTTCAAAATCAGTATGACTAGGATTAGGATTCTAAAATAACAACCTCTTGATTTTTTTATTCAAATTTAGCAAATCGAG
>JBEQCC010000415.1:0-3563 GCA_041639455.1 Pelosinus sp.
CTCTTCCGATCTCATCACCGCAGGTGCTCCTACCAAGGCTCAGCTTAAGAAGGCATTGGATAGTTTTATCGCAAACTGATTTTTGTTTAACAATTTAAAAAGAAAGAAGATTATGGCAACAAATCCACCGTCAGGAGACGGACATCGCAATGGTGCAGTAAGAAATCGTTCACAGGTTTATAATCCCAAAACTGAACAATGGGTAAAAAGGGATAAAGATACTGGGCGCTTTATGGATGTCAAACAAGATGGCACACCGTTTAAAGGTGTGACTAAAGAAAAATAATGTAGAAGGAAGCAAGAGGTTATGCGAACAAGCAATCGTAATGTGTTGCATGAAACGCTAATCAAAGAGATGGTAACTTCTTATGAATCCCAAGGCTATTACAACATAAAAGCTGACCATATTGGTCATAAAAATGGCAGACCTGATGAGGTGAATGGCTATATTCCCGACATATACGCTGAGAAAAATAATGCTGTCATACTATGTGAAGCCAAAACGACCGATTCTATCTATGCCCCTAGTACCATTGACCAGTGGAAAGCATTTTCAAAAAGTACATACAAATTTCATGTAGTGGTTCCTATGTCTGCCTTGGACGATGCGAAAAAAATAGCAGCACAACATAATATTACTGTTGATTTTTGGTGGTATTCATCAAAGTTCTAATGATATGATAAAGAAGGTACTGAAAAGTACCTTCTTTATCATAGGAAGGGAGTGTAATATGAAACTCAAAGAGTTAGCATTAGTGAAGCATGCACCGGTGATAAAATCGGGTTTAGTATTGGCGAGAAAAGCCGCGACTCTTCCAAGTGATATCGTAAAACAATATCCGTTGCTTCTTGCCAGAACAATCAATGATGCGGGGAAAGTTACTGGTAATGATGTTTTTGACAGTAAAGAAATCCTTGAAGAAGAATATTTAACGCAGTACGGTGATGTGTTGATCAAAATATCTGCCCCTAACATTGCAGTCTATATAGCGAAAGAAAATACTGGCAGGGTTATATCGTCGTATTTTTGTGTAATCCGTAATCTTAGTCCGCAAATATTACCCGAATATCTTGCTGTCTATTTGAACAGTTTTCATGCTAAAATGCAATTGCAGAAAGATTATATTGGAACCACCATACAAACGATAAAGACATCTGCATTACTTGAGATAGAGATACCCCTTTTGCCAATGGAAGAACAAAAAATTATGATAGAGTTGTTTTTCTTAAAACACAGGGAAATAGAGCTTTTGCGAAATCTTGCCGATGCAAAAGAGGATTACTATAATAAAATTGTAAGTAAGAAATTCAGGAGGAAGAATCATGGAAAATAACGAACTTCAAATGAAGCAGCAGACCATCAATGACACCTTGTGGCGTGCCTGCGATACCTTCAGGGGCAGCATTGGATCTGACCAATACAAGGATATATTCTTGTTATGCTGTTTATTAAATATATTAGTGATGTTTATAAAGAACATGTAGAAGAATATACAGCGAGATACAATGGTGATGAGGTAAGAATTAAACGGCAGCTGCGCAATGAACGGTTTATTTTGGATGAAGTATGTACCTTTGACTATTTGTATCAAAATAGAAATAAAGAAAATGTTGGTGAAATCCTCAATAAAGCCTTGGAAAAGCTTAGCGAGAAGAACAGCAAGCTTAGAGGCGTTTTTGAGGACGTGGATTATAACAACGGATATAAACTGGGAAACACCAAAGAGCGCAATAGCTTATTAAAGCGCCTGTTAGAGGATTTTAATACAGATGTGCTAGACTTAAGACCAAGTAAAATCGGTACCGAAGATATTATCGGTAATGCCTATGAATATCTGATTGGCAAATTTGCCAGTGGGGCGGGCAAAAAAGGTGGTGAGTATTTCACTCCCGCGGAAGTATCGATTGTTCTGGCCAAAATCGTTAAACCTCAGGCGAACGATAGAATTTATGATCCTAGCTGCGGTTCAGGATCTTTATTGCTAAAAGCAGCAAAAGAGGCAGGGATCAACAAAGTTGCCCTTTACGGACAGGAGAAGACCTTTCAGACCTATGCCCTATGTCGTATGAATATGTTTTTGCATGGCGTTGATGATGCCGAGATTGAACGCGGTGACACTCTGGCAAATCCTTTGCACCTGGAGAATGACGGTTTGAAAAAGTTTCAGGTTGTAGTTGCCAATCCTCCCTTTTCTCTTGATAAATGGGCTCAGGGCTTTGATAGTGCTTCAGGCAGTATGGAAACAGCTAAAGATGGTAAGAGCAAAGATAAATTTAAAATGGAAGCGAATCTCGATCCCTATAAACGTTTTGAGTGGGGAGTTCCCCCTTCTTCCAAGGGAGATTATGCCTTTGTCCTGCATATGATCCATTCGATGTCGGAAGACGACGGCAGAATGGCAGTGGTCCTTCCTCATGGTATTTTATTTAGAGGTGCATCCGAAGGGGTGATTCGCAGAAGAATTATCGAGCGAGAAAATTTACTGGATGCCGTAATCGGACTGCCAGAAAACCTCTTCTTTGGCACAGGTATTCCTGCATGCATTATGGTGTTAAAGAAGAATAGGAAAAGGAATACAGTTCTCATTATTGATGCTTCTAAAGATACAGAGGGCTACGACAAGGAGAAAAACCAAAACCGTCTGAATGAAAAAGGCATTCAACGAATTATTGAAACCTATGACAACTATCAGGCAATCGATAAATACAGCTACGTAGCCACTATTGATGAGATTAGAGAAAACGATTTTAACCTGAATATTCCTCGTTATGTTGATACTTTTGAGGAAGAAGAGTTGATAGACATGGAAACCGTGAAAGAAAATATAAAGCATATCGAAATGGAACTGCAGCAAGTACAGGCGCAGATGGCGAAGTATTTGGAAGAATTGAAACTGAATTAAGGATTAGTAATGTGGGATTTGTGGAGGTAGGAAGATGAGCAATATCGAAAGATATACAGAGAAAACCTTTGAGGAAATCAAACATGTTACAGAAGAGGGTCTGGAATTTTGGTTTGCAAGAGAATTGCAAGAGGTCTTGGAATATACGGAATGGCGAAATTTCTTAAAAGTTATTGAAAAAGCCAAAATAGCTTGCCAAACAAGTGGTAATCAACCTCTCGATCATTTTGTTGACGTCGACAAAATGATCGAATTAGGCAAAGGGGCACAACGGGAAATTGATGATATCATACTTTCCCGTTATGCCTGTTATTTGACTGTTCAAAATGGTGACTCACGAAAAGGGGTTATTGCCTTCGGTCAAACCTATTTTTCGATACAAACCAGAAAACAGGAAATGGATGATAACTTTACCCAATTGGATGAAGACGGCAAAAGAGTTGAACTGCGAAACAGCATTGTAGGTTTTAACAAAAGACTGGCTGACGCTGCACAAAACGCCGGAATCACAGTGCCTAAAGAGTATGCGGTATTTCAAAATAAGGGGTACCAGGGTTTATATGGCGGGCTTGGTGTTTGAGTGGTTGCTTGAACAAGGCGGTGTGGCGGCAATCGAACAGCAAAATATAGCCAAAGCAAAACTGCTGTACGAGTATATTG
>JBEQCC010000416.1:0-3560 GCA_041639455.1 Pelosinus sp.
CAATACCTCTATCGTAGCATACAATATAAGTATATAATGAATGTATCATGTTAAGTAATGAGGGAGGCGAACGCGGTGAAACCTTTAAAAATTTATGTTATGTCAGTACCTAAGCCACTGCGTAAAATTATGCAGCTGTTTTGTAAAAGTTCGTAAGCTGATTAAAGAATAACCGCCTATTATAGGCGGTTATTAATTTTTATAATGAATAAACTGAAAAGAAGGAATGTTCAGTATTCGCGGAGAAGTGTAAAAAAAGTTATATTAATTAGTATGGGTAGAAGGCTAAATTAATATAGGGGGAATTAATTTGAAAGAGTACAGAAGTGATAAGCTTAGAAGCGTGGGGATTGTGGCTCATGGCGGGGCAGGAAAAACAAGTGTTGCTGAAGCTCTATTATTTAATGCAGGAGCCATAACTCGTATCGGACGTGTGGATGATGGGACAACGACCACAGATTTTGAGCCAGAAGAAATTAAACGAAAAGTAACGATTAGTGCGGCGTTAGCGCCGTGTGAGTGGCGTGATCATAAAATTAATTTTATTGATACTCCTGGATATGCTGACTTTGTTGGAGAAGTAAAAAGTACATTAAGAGCTGTAGATAGTACTTTAGTTGTAGTATGTGCTGCATCAGGAGTTGAAGTAGAAACCGAAAAAGCATGGCAATATATTAGTGAACTAAATTTGCCTCGGATTGTTTTTATTAACAAAATGGATCGTGAGAATGCGGATTTTTATAATGTAATTCGGGAGATGAAAGATAAATTTGGTTCCATTATTTTGCCAATTCAACTACCCATTGGCACAGAAGAAAACTTTAAGGGTATTATCGATTTAGTAAGAATGAAAGCAATTTTACCTTCTTCTAGCCAACGTTCTCAGGAAGTAGAGGCAGATATTCCAGAAGATTTAAGAGAAATGGCTTTGGAACTTCGTCAGAAATTGATTGAAGTTGTCGCCGAGTCAGATGATGATCTTTTAGCTAAATACCTGGATGGAGAAGAACTATCGGATGAGGAAATAAAAATAGGGTTAGTAAAAGGTGTCTTTCAAGGAAATATAATTCCTGTTATGTGCGGGGCAGCCTATAAAAATATCGGAATACAACAAATTATGAATGCAGTCTTGGATTATACTCCATCTTCTGAGGCTAGTCGTTTCTTAGGGACTCATCCTGTTTCAAAGGAAATTGTGGAGAGAAAAGCTTCTGATGGTTTTTCAGCATTAGTATTTAAAACCACTGCTGATCCTTTTGTTGGGCGTCTTAGTTATATACGCATATTTTCAGGATATATGAAACCTGACAGCATGATATATAATGTATCTAAGGAAAAAACAGAGAGGATTGGAAATCTTTTTACATTGCGTGGCAAACATCAAGAGCCTTTAAATATTATATATGCTGGTGATATTGCTGTTGTTGCAAAACTACAGGAGACAGGAACAGGTGATACCCTATGTGAGAAAGATAAACCTATGATTTTTGAACCGATAACGTATCCTAAACCGATGTTTACGATGAGTATTGAAGCGAAGAATAAAGGCGATGAAGACAAAATTGGAAATGCTTTAAATCGTCTTATGGATGAAGATAAAACATTTAAAGTTGTAAAAAATGTGGAAACGAAACAATTATTGATTAGTGGTATTGGGGAATTACATACGGACATTATGGCAGAGCGTATGAAACGTAAATTTGGTGTAGATGTAATCCTATCAGACCCTAAGGTTCCTTATCGGGAAACTATTAGTGGTTCTGTCAAAGTAGAAGGAAAGCATAAAAAGCAAAGCGGTGGTCATGGGCAATATGGGCATGTATGGTTACAATTAGATCCATTACCGATGGGGACTAATTTCGAATTTGTTGATTCCATTTTTGGTGGAGCTGTACCGCGTCAATATATCCCTGCTGTTGAAAAAGGAGTGCGTGAGGCACTTGTAGGTGGTATTTTAGGTGGCTATCCAATGGTAGATGTAAAAGTAACTCTATATGATGGTTCTTATCATAATGTTGATTCTTCAGAAATGGCATTTAAAATTGCCAGTACAATGGCTTTACGTAAAGGCGCTTTACAAGCAAAGCCAGCATTATTAGAACCAATTTGCAATGTTAATATAAATGTACCAGATTCTTTTATGGGAGATGTAATTGCTGATTTAAATGGTAAACGTGGACGAATTCAAGGAATGGAACCTATTACTCAAGGAACTGGCGTTATTAAAGCACAAGTTCCCATGTCCGAAATGTTTCGTTATGCGATTGATTTACGTTCTATTACCCAAGGACGCGGCTATTTTGATTTAAACTTTTCTCACTACGAAGAAGTGCCTCAACGCATTGCAGAAATGATAATTGCCACTAGCAAAAAGGAAAAAAATGAAGAACATTAATTACAGTTGAAAAGCAGGCTAATGGTCTGCTTTTTATTTTATGTCAAATCATAGCACAGAAATGAAGAAATTTTTAGATTATTTAGTCAATATTATATGAAAATAAATGTGCAATTAAGTGATTTCATATCGGTTAATATGCAAGGGAATACTTGTCTTTTTGTTCGAAAATTAGAATAAGATATAAGTATAATAATTGGGATATTTATGTAAAAAAGATAGTAAAATAGCATCCAATAAAATACTGAATGCCATTGGGTTTAATATTTTAAGTTATAAATGGCAGGGGCAGCTGGACTCGAACCAACGGATGCGGGAGTCAAAGTCCCGTGCCTTACCAACTTGGCTATGCCCCTGTAAATGGGTACATTAACAAATATATTATATAATATTATATTCTTTACCCACAAATATTAATTATACGTATCTAATATAGATATGTCAATAAAATTTAAGAAGAATCTATGATGAAAATATAATAAGGTTAGTTGTATGCTGCGCAATATTTTTTATCATATATGGTTCTGCTGAAGCACAGAATTTTAAATTGCAACTAGGCATGTCTGGGGAATCTGTATATTTATTACAAAGTAAGCTGCAGGAATTTGAGTTTTACTCAGGAGAACTTGATGAAAATTATCTACTATATTTTTGACCAATATGATATCGTTATGCCTCGTATGGCTGATGAACAATTTAAAGTTGAATTGGCAATCCATGTATCTGAGCTACAAGCTGGAGGTTTAGTTTTTTAGCAATTACGAACCAGGTCCATCCCATGTGGGAAATAAAGAAAACAACCATTAGCCTGGTTATTTTCTTTATTTTTATCGCCTACTAGGGTGTTCTAAGACTCCATTTTCTACAAGCGGGAGTTAAGAGCGGCTAAGTAATAAGTATAGTGTGATTTGATCGGTGAGGAAGTTAAAAGTCCATCGCCAATTAACTCTTCTTTATAACAGTGAGTGATAATGTTGGTTTTATCCATATTTCAAATGTTCGCTGCCAAGGTAAATAGGTTTGTATTTCTAAGTCGGTTATAACAATTTGTTCGACTCCTTGATCTGTACGAATTGTTATGGGAGAATTTCTTAATCCTTCACGTAATAAATGCTTTCCTTTACTAACCATCATTTTTTGCATTTGAACATTCGTTTGATAATAA
>JBEQCC010000417.1:0-3551 GCA_041639455.1 Pelosinus sp.
ACGGCTACCAGTGGAATTAATGTTGGATACTTAGTAAGTATCGCTGTGTTTCTTCCAATGGCAGGATGGCTTGGGGATCGCTTTGGAACCAAGAGAATTTTTTTAATTGCGCTCAGTTTATTTACATTTGCATCAGTCTTATGCGGATTTGCTGATAATCTTCAGACGTTGAATTTATTTCGCGTACTTCAGGGGGCTGGAGGAGGATTGCTTACTCCAGTGGGAATGGCAATGTTGTTTAGGATGTTTTCTCCTGAAGAACGGCCCAAAGTATCTCGTTCTCTTGTTTTTCCCATTGCGATTGCACCTGCTCTTGGTCCAATCATTGGTGGAATATTTGTAGAACAGTTATCTTGGCGATGGGTGTTTTACATCAATCTTCCTTTGGGGATTGTAGCATTGCTGTTTGGGTTCCTGTTTCTTGTTGAACACAAAGAGCCTGGGGCAGGCCCTATAGACCTGCCGGGCTTCTTACTATCAGCTCCGGGTTTTTCTATGTTGATGTATGCACTTATTCAAGGTTCTTCTCAAGGATGGAGTTCTCCAATTATCCTTGGCACAGGAATTTGTGGTTTCATTATGGTTTGTATTTTAGTTTTAGTTGAACTGCGTGTAGAAAAGCCGATGCTCGATTTTCGTTTATTATCGGATCGATTGTTTCGTACGATGAGTATAATTTCACTATTTGCAGTTGCTGGTTTAGTTGGGGTACTCTTTATTTTTCCCTTGATGTACCAAAATACAATCAATGCCTCAGCTTTAGAAAGTGGGCTTATTATTTTTCCAGAAGCATTGGGGTTGATGCTTGCATCCCGATTCATGCCTTGGTCATACAAAAAGTTAGGTGGGCGTCAAGTTATTTCCATTGGATTACTTTGCACGATATTAGTATTTGTGCTATTAAGTATGGTTGGACCAGAAACAAATTTATGGTTCCTTAGATTTTTATTTTTTAATATTGGATTTTTCTTAGGTCACGCTGTGGTTGCTGTACAGTTCCTCACCTTCAATAATATCACTCCTGCTTCAATGGGGAGGGCAACGACATTATTCAACGTTCAAAATCGAATTGCTTCAGCCCTTGGTGTAGTATTGTTGGCCAGCCTTCTTGGAGCATTCGGTACTGGCACTACTGGTACAAATGGGATAGAAGAACCTCGTTTAGCAGCTTATCAGTTCACATTGCTTGGTTCTGCTGCTTTTTTATTAGTGGGTTTGTTTTTTGCCCTAGGAATTCGGAATGCGGATATTGCAGCTGCGGTGCCAAAGCAATCTTCTGCGCAAAACTCTGAGATGGGGGAAATCGTAAAAGTAAGTGAGTAATGTGCATAAATATGAACAATCTATACGCATTGGAGGGAGGTTACAGTAGATTGATCGAATGATATCTTTGCGAATTACCAAAAGAGAAGAATCGAATTGTTTTAGAGACACTGCTGCCCGTATTTCGCCTGAGAAGCAGGAGCATATTAAAAAACTTGTTAATATAGAACATTATTAGGAGAGCTCTTGGTACGATTTGCTCTCTATAAACGATATGGTTCTATTCCAAAACAATTAAAATTTGATAAAAATCTTTACGGAAAACCATTTTTATGTCAATATCCTTTTTTTCATTACAACGTATCTCATTCTGGAGACTGGGTGGTATGCGCTGTTCATAATAAAAGAATCGGAGTTGATATAGAAAAAATTCTACCTTTTGATTGGCAAACGGCAAAGGGCTTTTTTACAAGAGGAGAATATTGGGAGTTGTTGAATACAAAAAGGAAAGAAATACTTCTTTTTATGATATATGGACTTTAAAAGAGAGCTATGTGAAAGCACAAGGCAGAGGATTGTGTATTCCTTTACATTCTTTTAATGTAAATATAACTCCGGTAGGATAACATTGACGGAAATGAACACAGGTAAAGCAATTACAGATTTTACTTGTAAACAGTATAAGATTAATAATCAGTATAGGCTTTCAATTTGTGTAAATCATGATAATAGGAATCACTTTACAAAATTACCTTTTCTAGTTCCTTCCAATACGATATGCAATGATTTAAAGATTTCTTTAGCGCAGACCAAGAGCCAATAATTAAATCAAATGACGAAAGGGTGAGACAATAATGAGTAATAACGAATTACGTCAATTGCAAATAAAAGTCGACGATGTAAATTTGAAGCTGTTAAAGTTAATTAATGAAAGAGGTAAACTGATTCAAGATATAGAGCAAGCCAAGGGAACCCAAGAAATTCACCATTATGATCCGGTCAGTGATAGAAAAATGCTGGATAATATTCACGAACATAATAATGGTCCTTTCGAAAAATCAACCATTGAGCATATTTTTAAGGAAATTTTTAAAGCTGGATTAGAACTTAATAAAAATGATCATCGCAAGGCGCTGCTCGTCTCACGTAAGTACAAGCCAGAGAATACCATCGTAAACCTTAGAGGCGAACAAATCGGTGATAATAAACAGCATTTCATATTTGGACCTTGCGCTGTAGAATCCTATGAACAAGTAGCTGCAGTAGCAAACGCAATGAAGGAAAAGGGCCTGAAATTTCTAAGAGGAGGAGCTTATAAACCGCGAACTTCTCCCTATGATTTCCAGGGGCTTGGGATTGAGGGTCTAAAAATATTAAAGCGTATTGCCGATGAATATGATATGGCAGTAATCAGTGAAATAGTCAATGTTGCTGATCTTAAAATCGCTGCAAACTACATTGATGTCATTCAAATTGGATCTAGAAATATGCAAAACTTTGAGTTGTTAAAGGCTGCTGGAGGGATAAAGAAGCCTGTACTAGTAAAAAGAGGCTTAGCTGCTACGATTGAAGAATTTATTAACGCGGCAGAGTATATCATGTCACAGGGGAATGACCAAATTATTCTTTGCGAACGAGGGATTAGGACCTATGAAACCGCAACTAGAAATACGTTAGATATCTCGGCTGTTCCAATATTAAAACAAGAAACACACTTGCCAGTCTTTGTTGATGTAACTCATTCGACAGGGCGGAGGGACTTATTATTGCCTGCCGCTAAAGCTGCAATGGCAATTGGAGCAGATGGAGTCATGGCAGAAGTACATCCAGACCCTGCTGTAGCACTATCTGATTCTGCACAGCAAATGGATTTAAAACAGTTTGATCATTTCTTTAGCGAATTGCTATCTTCCAACTTCGTCAGAGGTTAATATTAGGAGAGCAACGCTTTCTGCCTTCACAGAGTTAGTTCTGGAGCTTTTCTATTAGCATAATCTAACGCTAAGAAGTCCGTGTATATCGCCTCTTTAAAGGTGAATTCACGGACTTCTTAGCGCTTTATTGCCCTAACTGATTGGCGTATACTTGATTTTTTGAAGATTTATGTATGGGTGTATCACGCAGCCAAGTATGCTGAAGGGAATTCATTTCCTTGGAAGCATGGATAAAAAGCCTCTAGGGGAGTTAAGTTGTAAGTTCCTGTGGAAAAGATGGTATCAACGACAGAGCCGGCAGCTACATCATACATTGTCTGGCTTATTGTTAGGTTGGGCTTAATTGCTCAAGAA
>JBEQCC010000418.1:0-3549 GCA_041639455.1 Pelosinus sp.
CTCTTCCGATCTAGTCTGTAATTGAGTGGGCAAAGAAACGTCATGGCTGGGAAATTGAAGAAGAGTGGATCCTGCTTGCTCCCGGTGTTGTTCCATCTATAAGTCTGTCCATTTTTGCACTTTCAGAACCAGGCGAGGGCATTATTATTCAACCTCCTGTATACCCGCCATTTTTTGCTTCTATTAAAGATAATGAACGTAAGGTAGTTGAAAATCCCCTTCTTTTAAAAAATGGACGCTATGAAATCGACTTTGAGGACTTAGAGCAAAAACTAGCAGATCCAAATAATAAATTGCTTTTATTATGCAGTCCCCACAATCCTGTTGGTCGTGTGTGGAGCAGAGAAGAGCTGGAAAGGGTGTATGAACTTTGCCAAAAATATGAGGTTGATGTGTTGGCAGATGAGATACACAATGATTTAGTATTTCAAGGTCACAAGCATACTGTTTTTGCCTCATTAGGCACACCTGTATGTAAACAAAGTGTTACCCTTATGGCTGCGAGTAAGACTTTCAATGTGGCTGGACTCAATTTCTCTTTTATAATTGCTCCGTGTAAACGCAGGCGTGGGTTGATTCAGAATTGGATTACCAAATTGCATATCAGCCGCAATAATGTTTTTGGCGGAATTGGTACTGAAGCTGCTTACAGAGATGGCGAAGCCTGGTTGGATGCATTGCTGATATACCTTGAAGAAAATGCAGATATATTGGTTGATTTTATTCAAACCAGGTTGCCGGAAGTGAAAGTAAGTAAACCAGAAGGTACTTATTTAGTATGGTTAGATTTTCGTGCATATTTTACAAATGATAAAGAATTGCAGAAGTTTCTTGTACACACGGCGAAGGTTGGATTAAATGCAGGCAGAAATTTCGGAACGCAAGGTGAAGGATTTGCTCGCATTAATATAGCTACACAGAGAAGTGTCTTGCTAGAGGCGTTATCAAGAATCGAAAAAGCGTTCTTGAACTACAAAAAAATATAAAACTAGAAAAGAAACAATACAAAAATCCTGCACATTCATGCAGGATTTTTGTATTTTAGTGGAAAACCTATATGCTTATAAAGAATAAAGGTTTCTTGATCATTGGAGGTAAAAGTAATCATTGAAGGGGTAATTGCATATGCCCAATATAATTATTCTGATTACAGCAGCATTTACAGCTGGTATTTGGTGCGCGAGTAATTTTATATGGTTATTACCTTTTTTATATGTTGGCAGTTTTATTATTACTGTTATTTTGATTTGGAAAATTCACAAACAGCAGTCAATGAATTGGCTGCTGGCTGTATTATTTTTTATAATTGGTATGTTGCGCCTCATTCATGCAGATGCTTTGGCTATAAATGATATCAGCCGTCATGCAGGGGAAAAGATAACTGTATATGCTACAATTGAAGAACCAGCTCATGTGACGTATTTAGCACAAGAGAAAAGTAGAGTTAGCTATGTCCTGGCAATTGATGAAGCACAATCGAAAAATGCTAAAAAAGAAGCTGCCTCAGGAAAATTGTATCTGTATGCTAGACAAGCAAATCAGGAACGGGTTTTTAAAGCGGGGGACAAGATTAAGGTAACTGCTGAAGTTATTGCTTTACATGGCTATAATAACCCCGGACAGTATGATAGTGTTGCTGCTGCACGTCTACAGGGGATTAGGGGGCGCATGTCTGTTTCAGGTAATACGATACATTTAGTTCGTGAAAATCGCTCATTTTGGAATGAAGCTATTGAAAAATGGCGGATAGCGATCATCGCAAATATTGAACGTGTAATGCCTCCGACTCATAAGGCAATACTCGTAGGAATGTTGTTTGGCGGTTATAGCGGCATTCCTCGTGATGTGGTGGCAAACTTTGCTACAACAGGAATTGTGCATATCTTGTCCGTATCTGGCTCACATATTGCTTTGGTAGTAGGGGTCATCACCGTATTAGGCACAAGAATATTCAGGCGATTTCCCTTTGCGGATCAACTAATCCCTTTATGTGCAGCTCTTTTTATTATTTTATATGCTGTGTTTTGTGGATTGACACCACCAGTGTTACGTTCTCTCATAATGGGATTGATTGGGTTAGGTGCGGTATGTCTGAAGCGGGAGAAAGATGCTGTCGTTGCATTATGTTTATCCGTGTTAGGGATGCTGATTTATCAACCAGGATTAATTTATGATTTGAGTTTTCAGTTATCATTTACCGCAACAGCGGGCTTAGTATTTTTAAATGCTAAAACTGTAAAAATGCTGGAAAGTAGGATTCCACTTTGCCTGGCTCGGCCTTTGGCTGTTACCATAGCTGCCCAAGTAGGTGTATTTCCTTTTATTGCTTGGCATTTTAATAGTTTTTCTCTTAGCTCTTTTATAGCGAACATATTCATTGTTCCTATTATTGAAGGGATTGTCATATTGGGTTTATTTGGTACTTTTAGTAGTATGATTATTGGTTTTGTTGGAGCAATATGCTTAGTGACTTGCAGTTTAATGATTAGCTTGGTTTTACAATTGACAGAGTGGCTGGCAAATATGCCTGCTGCAAAGTTGTATGTGCCTTCGATTGGGCTGGCTGGTAGTATAATTTATTATATTTTGGTAAGCTGGGTATATGGGTATAAACCGAAAAATATGTTATCCTTAAAGGATACGGTGGAAAGATGGCCCCAAAGAAGTGCTGTAGTAGTGTTGATGCTTATTTTTTGTATCCTAGTATATAGTGCTTATCCTGCTCCTCTTTCTGTTCATTTTATTGATGTAGGACAGGGAGATGCGGCTCTTATAGTAACACCTCATGGACGGGCGATTTTAGTGGATACAGGAGGCACTCTAGGAGAAAGTACGGACTTTGATATTGGCTATAGAGTTATGCTGCCGTATTTAAGGCATTATGGTGTACTGACAATTGATTATCTTTTTCTGACCCATGGTCATCAGGACCATGCTGGGGGAGCGGCAGGAATTGCTGGAGACATACCGATAAAGAATATTATGCTGCCTCGTGAGAACTATACTCAGGCAGTATTAAATCTATTGAAGGCAGCACCTAATAGTACCCGTATTGCGGTTTATGAAGGGCAAAAAGTGGAGCTTGATGGTGCAGTTGTTAATGTACTGCATGCTGATGGAGTGAAACCAAAACAATCAAGTAATGAGGTGTCCAGCGTCATACAGGTACGTTATGGAAAACATAGTTTTTTATTTACCGGAGATCTCCCAGCCCAAGGAGAAGAAGAGATAATACAAAGTGGTAGGGATGTTTCGAGTACGGTATTAAAAGTAGGTCATCACGGTTCAAAAACATCTTCTACCGTAAAATTTTTGCAGACTGTTGATCCGGAATATGCAGTTATTTCTGTAGGGAAAAATAATTCTTTCGGGCATCCCCACGAAGAGATCATCCAGCGCTTGTTGTTTTATGGGAGTAAAATCTATCGTACAGATGAGCAGGGAGCTATCGTATTTAAGACGAATGGCAGTACGATAACAATTGATACGTTTTTAAAAGATTGAAGGATAACAGGAGGTAGTTATGGAGTATGCAGAGGTTATTCAAGG
>JBEQCC010000419.1:0-3547 GCA_041639455.1 Pelosinus sp.
AGGTAAGGCTGAAGGACAATAAGTTAGACAGATAAATATAATGAGTAGCGTCTACTTGAAATTTACATAACTTATTCATAGCTTTTTCATCAGTTCTTCATATTATTTAGGTATAATCAGAATGGGATCAAAGATTAGCTTATACTGGAGGTGAAAGACATATGAATATGTCAGGAGTATCCGGCGGTTCAGGAATGGCATCAATGGCTGGTCACAGCGATAGTCATCATAGCAAGGTGGCAGGCGGAAGCGCAGCGGCGACTAATGAAAAAGGCGCCGAAACAGCCCAAAAAGGACAAGTGGTCAGCCTAGATGATAATCTGGGTAAAAAAGTAGATTTCGCTGTATAAGGTGTACATACCTAGTATCGAATATAGCAAAACCACTTGAATCGATCTGGTTTTGCTATATTCATATAATCTTGTTGTCGATGGAGATGTATAGCAAGACAAAAAGGGGCTAAATTCAAATGAGAAAACTTTGTGTCGCAGCTACTATGGTAGCTGTTATAACTGGTTTCGCTTCAACAGCGCTAGCGGGAGGCGGAAACTATATCCATGAAAAAATGCGCCAAGATGCTGAAAAGCGTGCTGCCATAACTACGAAAAATGAGCAAGTGAATGAAGAACTACCGTGTTGTCAAGAAGTTAGTAAAGAGGAAAATTCCACAAAGCCATAAGCCAGAGCAGAAGAAATAAGAATTTATCCTTAATTTAAGGTGAGAAAAAATAATATGTGCAAATTAAGCCTCCTATAGTAGGAATAATCAGTAAGCAGCTGAGCCTATTATAGGTTTTTTTTAGTAGAATTATTAAACAATCTTGCTTTAACTTTGCTGGCGATATTTTCCGGTTTTGGCAGTAGCGCAGGCAGGCAAAAGTAAATGAATCCATGTTTTCTAACAGTATCCATATTCATAGAACTAGCTAATAAGGATAAAAACACCGTTACTTAGTTTTACCACATCTGTTTTGAGAGCTTTGGCAATGTCTTGCATTAGTTTATATTGTTCTTCCTCACTATTAGCTTCAATCATAAAAGCCCCACCTGAATTAGGAACCTTATGATGAGGTAGCGTAATTGCAGCTACAATGCTGGTACTTTTTTTAGTTTCCATGTTAGTCTCCTAATATGCCTGATTTCATTACCGCGTGACTTTTCTTTACCGATTCCAGCAGTGGTGTATGGCGGACTACGTTGATTAGCTTTTCTTTATCACGAATTAGGGGGACGAGCACAATAATTGTCTTACCGCTCTCGTAATCTTTGCGCGTGTAATGATAACGTTGGACGCCAACACTTCGTGTTGCCTCAAATAGCATTGCTTTACGTTGTCCGAAGTTATCTAAAGTGACACGATAGTGGTCTTGGTTAGGCTCAATGACTAATGCCATACCTTGGGCAAGGACCATCTTTTGGGCATTTTCGGTGCCTAAAGTGTTACTCACAAATATTCCGTCAACGTATAATTCCGAGCCTCTCACTTCAATTTGGCCAGACTTTACAGATGCAATATCGCCCACAGTCTTACCTTTAGAAAAGCTGCTTAACGCAGCATAAATAATATAACCAATAAGTATCCCGGCGACTACCTGAATAGCCAAGTTATTTACTCCTACGCCCCGGACTAATTCCATTGCTGCTGCCGTACTTAAAGAGACAAGGAGAGAAAAGTAATTGCGCGATTCAAATGTTTTTGCGATGCCGTCAATATAGGCTTCTCCCCGAGGGGTAAATTCAGTGCTTTCCAGATCCTTTAAGCTTTCTCGCTCCGTCTTTCTAACATCGCGAAAATGCTGAATAGCGAGCGCTAAAAAGGTTACCGCAGTGTAGTTGTTACTTTTTATTGCCGGAATGGCCACAGCACCGATGCCAGCGGCGATGAAGGCAATTACGAGATGAATGAGATATCCGTTAGGATATGAGGGATACTGCCGGTAATCTACTTTTAAGGTAAGATACCGGGCTATGGTACCCATAATTGTTGCAATGATGATAAGTGTGAGATCATCAATAGAGATAGGCCCCTTTCCGTCCAAGATTAGTCCTCCTTATTGTTATTATTATAAGGATGGCTTTTGCTAACTGAAATAATTTACCAGTCCATAAAATTTTATAGATTCTTCATAAAAAATTCATACTTTTTTGGTATAGTAGTTATATCCCGCTTGGAATACACCCACTTGCAGTCTGGCCTCTGGTGGAGCAATTTCTTCTTAGAAGCCAGTTTAAATAACTACTGCTGGGATAAGAAGACTGGGACGTTTATATTTAAGGAGGTGAAGTTAGGGGATTTTTTCATTACATACGCCGAATCCTTTATAGGTACGGAGGACCCAAGTTTTTGGGGTGAAGCGTTTTTGCGCAGGGTTACATTGCCTGACCCTAACCCGACAGCTAACTCCGGAGGCGATGAGAGGCGGAAAAAGAGTGAATAGGTTTATACCAAGAATTATTGCATCTATTACAATAGCAATTTCATTTGCTTTGTTAACTCCGGTCGGAGCTCAAGCAGCAGAGATTATTCGGCCTGGAGACAGAGGATCTGAGGTAACTTTTCTTCAGGAACGGTTACAAAGCCTCGGCTATAGCATTCCGAGTGTTGATGGAGTTTATGGGAATTTGACTAAGGCAGCTGTTGAAGACTTTCAGGCAAAAAACGGACTATCTGCTGACGGTATCGTTGGTTATCAGACGTGGGATGCCTTGCGGAGTGGCAACAGCCAAGTCAGTCGGGGCCAGAGAAGCGGGTACCTTATTGAAAATATTATTCAAACAGGTAAACGGTTTCAAGGAGTTCCATATTTGTGGGGCGGAGATACTCCCCAAGGGTTCGATTGTTCAGGCTTTACGCAGTATGTTTTCAAGTTGAATGGCATAAACTTGCCGCGCACTGCTGATGCGCAGTACGAATTAGGCGTTTCGGTTAGCTATGATAATCTGCAGCCGGGAGATATGGTGTTCTTTACTACGTATGCACCAGGACCATCACACAATGGTATCTACATTGGTAATGGCCTGTTTATTAATTCGTCATCAAGCCGCGGCGTATCGATTGCTCGCATGGACAATTCCTACTGGGCACCAAGATATATTGGGGCGAAGCGAATACTACGTTAATTAAAAAAAGCTGTCGGAACTCCGGCAGCTTTTTTATGTCCATGATTTTAAGGTTGCGTGCATCTTTCCAATGTATGAGGGCCTTTCATAGACAAGTTGCGATAGTCAGCATAGCAGAATAGGCTATAGTAGTATGACATAACAAGTTTATGGGAGGGAGTAACCATGGTAGCGAAAAAGAGCATGGGTAAAATGGGTGGTTCCAATATAATGGGCTGTAATTCGATGATGGGCATGGATGATATGGAGTGTCCCAATCATCCCGACTTAATTTTACTGCGGAATGCCGCGGCTGATGAGCGGGAAGCCATTGCTATGTATTTTCAGGCGGCGCGGCATACGTGCATGACAGAGTTATTTTTAGATATAATAGAAGATGAAATGCAGCATTTCGTGATGACTATGCATCATATTAGCATGCTTGACC
>JBEQCC010000420.1:0-3546 GCA_041639455.1 Pelosinus sp.
ACTCCAATGTGGCTTGAACGAAAGTGAAAGCCAGCGTCTTAAGACGCTGGCAAGTAATAAAGGCTTATAGCCGTAGTGCAAACCACCCGTTGGACGGGTGGTCATGATTTATTAGTGGGGCATAGTGTGCGGAAAAAGTACGTTGCTGCGGTTGATTTCTAATCTGGAAACTCCAACCCAAGGGCAAATTACATTAAATGACGCACCTGTAAATAAGATTAATCCGGCTGTTCGCTATCTGTTTCAGGAAGCAAGATTGTTACCGCGGAAAATGGTATGGGAAAATGTTGCGATAGGCTCGAGTGATAGAAGTAAGGAAAAAGCGGTTCGTGCTTTACAAAAAGTGAACTTGGATAATAAAACGGAGGAATGGCCAGCTGTTTTATCGGGTGGGCAAAAACAGAGAGTTTCATTGGCTCGTGCCTTGGCCGGAGAACCAAAACTATTATTGCTGGATGAACCTTTAGGGGCGCTTGATGCACTAACCAAAATTAACATGCAGAGTCTAATTGAGATGTTATGGAAAGAGCAAGGCTTTACTGTTGTTTTAGTGACACATGATGTGAGTGAAGCTGTTTATTTGGCCGACCGTGTTGTTCTTAATTGAAGACGGAAAAATTGCGATGGATGAAAAGATAAGGTTGGCTAGGCCGCGGGTAAAGAACAGTAATTTTGCTTATTTTGAAAAGAAAATATTGGATAAGGTAATGAAAAATGATGACGTCAGTGAAATTGCCGACGAGGTTTATGTCATTTAATAAAGTATAGGGGAGGATTTATAATGAAGATTACACCATTGAATCCTAAATTGCTGCAAAAAGCCAAAGAAAGAATCAGTATTCCGATTGCCTCGGGTGAAAGAATCTACACGCGCTGGGGATACCTGCCTTTTTTTGCCGACCGCTCTATTGACATCGTTCAACCAGATATTGGTTCATGCGGAGGTTTGTCGGAATTCAAAAAAATTGCTGATTTAGCACATGCGTATGAAGTTACAGTGCAAGCCCATGTGGCAGGGACTGGAGTAGCAGAAGCAGCCGCCTTGCATGCGGAAATGGCAATACCTAATTTCTGCATTCATGAGCACCATCAAAAAACGTTGCTGCCGGAATATGCTGAACTATGTATTCATAATTATCAACCCGTAAATGGTCGTTATACTGTTCCGGAACTTCCTGGCATAGGGCAGGATTTTACGGAAAAAGTCTATAAAAATTCGGATCGGATAGTGATACAATAAGCACACTTAAGGGAATTTATAATACTTGGAGGGAAATTTGCACGTGCAATCAGAAAAAAACTTAGTTTTATTTTTGATTGTGGTACAGGAAGCTGCAGTAAAGGAGATGAGCATTTTCCAGAATTTTGCTTGACGACACATTAGTGTATGCTGTGAATTTAACTAAGTATGTTACAATTTTTAAAATTTAAGCATGTTATAATGTATGCTATACAACTTATTTGTTATTGTAAGAAG
Organism: Pelosinus sp.; assembly: GCA_041639455.1. Classification (GTDB taxonomy): domain Bacteria; phylum Bacillota; class Negativicutes; order DSM-13327; family DSM-13327; genus Pelosinus. Next base: position 1,478 of record JBEQCC010000420.1, read on the forward strand.
AAAATATTATAATTTAAGAAGTGTTTACGGAGTCAGCATATACAAGGCTTTATAGACTTGACAAGTCTATAAAGCAGTAGTAAAATAAAAAGCGTTATGATAATTGCCGGTATAGCTCAGTTGGTAGAGCAACTCATTCGTAATGAGTAGGTCTGCAGTTCGAATCTGCATATCGGCTCCAGTGAAATCAAGGGTTTCCAGAGATGGGAGCCTTTTTATTTTTCCTATTGGGTCTTATATTGGGTCTTGGTGCTTAAAAATCAATACAAATTAGCGCAAGTAAAAGCAAAAGCACAAGCTATTTTTTAGCCTGTGCTAATAGTGAAAGTATGACAAGTAAGCGATATCTTAACTCTTTTATTTGTGCCTTTTCTGTAGTCTTCTGAATAAAAGATTCCATCATATTAGCAGTTTCTTTTTCAGCAGATTTTACAAGGTGGCTGTACACTAGTTGAGTGGTGGTTGAATTAGCATGACCTAACTTTCCTGCTACTGTTCGCATATCAACACCACCAACAATTAAATAAGTAGCCGCCATATGTCTAAATGACTGTGGTGAAATATGTGGAAGACTGTGTTTTATTGTGAATTTTCGTAACCAAGTATAAAAACTATCGGGGTGTGCTGGTTTGCCGTCCCATGTGGTAAAGATCCGTTCGGTATCAATAATATTTTCCTCTTTTGGAATATCCGGTCTCCATTTATCGCCAAGTTTTAAACGATTAGCTAATTGATGGACTTTATACTGTTTGAATAGTTCCATAACAGATAAAGGGGCCGTAATGGTTCGGGTACTCTCTTCTGTTTTGGTAGTGTCTTGATATATACCCTCATCGGGTAAGTATTGACTTGTTTGCTCAATGTTGATCGTATTAGCGGTAAAGTCGATATGTGACCATTCCAGTCCAAAAAGCTCTCCACGTCTCATACCAGTTGATAAGGCCAGCATGACAAGTAAACGATATTTTAATTCTTCATTTTGTAGGCATACAAGGAATTTGCCAGTTGTTTCCTCATCATATAGTTCTTTATGAGTCTTCTTCATTTTAGGTGGCTCTACTTTACTAACAGGATTATAGGCTATTAGTTGCCATTGGGTAGCCTTCTCTAATATAGACTGTAATACGGCATGATATTTTCGGATAGTTGCAGGTGAAAGAGTATCTTTTGATGGCTTATTTTCCGTGTTAATGACAACTTTGCGCCTAGTAGCATTGGGGTCTTGCTTAATACCCTGTTCGGCAAGATTTTTATAAAAGCTAAGTAAATGTTTTGGTTGTATTTTATCAATTCTTAAGTGTCCAATAGATTGGCTTATACGCTTAAATATACCAAGATAACCTGCAATGGTTTTTCTTTTAAGGTGTGGCGTGGCATGATTTTCTATCCAATAATCAAAGTACTCATTTAGTGTCATTTTACCTGATGTGGATATTTCACCACGCTCTATTTCAGCTAAGAATAAACCATAAAGCTTTTCAGCTTCTTTATGACTATTAGCCGTTACTGTCTTACGGTGAATAATTTGTTTACCGCTTCCATCTGTTCCAGCCGATACGGTTAGGCGATAAGAAGTCTCCCCACGCTTTTCAATTTTTGCAGCCGTATTAATCACCTTCCTTGTTACCATTTATAATAACTAGATATATATTATCGGTCAAGGGGGATAAAATTATAAAAAAGATGGAAAAAATATAAAAACAGGCTTGATTATGTTAAAAAATAGTGTTATGATCTAACTATACATTATCGTGAAGAGTTAAAGGCGGTGACAAAGTGAGTCCTGACGAGGTCATAGAGCAATTAGGTAAAATAGGTGTTAATATATCGCGAGCCACATTGTTAAGATATGAGAATCAAGAGTTAATACCTAAACCTAGTCGTGGTGGTGGCGGTGCTGGTGGTCGTTGGACTGATTATCCATCAGAAACGGTTGAACAAGCTTATGCTGCATGGGGGATGATGCACGGCATTTATGGGTTAACGCAAATTAATAATGGTTTTTTCGACGGTAAGCCACCAAAGGTAAGTCCATCGACAATAAAATATATTCGATTTCGGATTGACAT
>JBEQCC010000421.1:0-3236 GCA_041639455.1 Pelosinus sp.
GCTTCATGGTTATATTCATTTTTTTACTATATTTGCCCTCTTATAAATAAATAGATGAAAAAATATATTGTTTTAACTCTATTTTTTAATATTTTACAATTTTGTTATACACAAAATTTGTATTTTCCCCCAATCAATGGGTCTGAATGGAATACGATTTCACCTCAATCCCTCAATTGGTGTCCGGAATCAATAGATTCTCTTTATCAATTCTTGGAAGTCAATAATAGTAAAGCTTTTATACTTTTGAAAGATGGAATAATAGTTTTGGAACACTATTTCAACATATTTCTTATTTTTTCACAATGTTATCTTACTTTTTATTTACCTCGTTAGGCAACTTTCTTCCGAAATTTTTTGATGCTAATTACAAGTACGACCATTATATATATAATTAGGGACAAAACCTGGGGCCACACTATGCTAAAACCCACACCTTTGAGTATAATGCTCCGCATGATCTGCAAGTAGAAGGTAAGCGGTAATATATTGCCAAGTAAATTAAAGAAGAGCGGCATGGCTTCCCTTGGAAACATAAACCCGGAAAGTAATATACTCGGTAAAAAAACAAAAAAGGACATTTGCATAGCTTGCATTTGCGTTTTTGCTACCGTAGATATTAAAATACCTTGCGCCAGTGAGGCAATGATGAAAAACGATGTAAGAGCATAAAGTAAACCAAGACTACCGCGAATCGGCAAGTCAAATACCAAGATACCCACTAGTATAGAAACAGTGACTTGCACATAACCAACAATACTATAAGGAATAATCTTTCCCATCATAAGCTCCCAATTCTTCATGGGTGTAACAATAAGTTGTTCCAGTGTACCTCGCTCCCGTTCCCGGACAATGGCCATCGAGGTAATCATCACCATGGTCATGGTTAGAATTACCCCCATAATGCCTGGAACCATGTAAAAGGCCGATACAAAATCAGAATTGTACCATGGACGGATACGAATCTCATAAGGATTCTGCGTGGCATGTCCCGTGTAGCCTTGCATTTTCTGCAGCAAAATTTTCTGTGATTTCAATTGACCGATCAATTGAGCAGCGCTGATAGCCGAAGAGGCAGAAAGTGAGTCGGTTGCATCCACAATAACCTGTACTGTGGCGGTTCTACCATGCTTTAAATTCTCGGAAAAATCGGGCGGTATAATAATACCTACCTTGGCTTTTCCAGAATCAACGGCATCATTAATTTCCTGAAAACTGGCAGCAACATATTTTATATCAAAATATTCACTAGATGTTAAAGAATTAAGTAAATCACGACTGTCTTGCTGCAGAGATTGGTCAAATACAATGGTAGATAAATGCTTAACATCGGTATTAATAGCATAACCAAAAAGCAAGAGCTGTACAATCGGCAATACAAGCATCATGGCCAAGGTTAACTTGTCACGCCGCATTTGGATAAATTCTTTAATCAGCAATGCTCGTAGACGCTTCATATTTTCATCTCCTTACGCTTAGATTTAACTAAATAAACAAATACATCTTCCAATCCTGGCATGATTTGTTTGTAAGGGAAAGATGCAACTTGAGCCAGATGATCTTTCTCAATCAGAATATGTAAACTGGCACCAAAGGGATAAATATCGAGATACGGAATACTGCTGGCGATCACAGTCTCTAATAATTCCATGGGCTTAGGAGTAGCAATGCGCACCAATACACCAGGAACCATCTTTATGAGTTGCGACGGAGTGCCGTTTGCAATTAATTCTCCTTCAAATATAAATCCAATCTCATCGCAATGCTCGGCTTCATCCATGAAGTGAGTTGTAACCATTATCGTAGTACCTTGGGATGCTAATTTATATATAATTTCCCAAAACATACGTCTTGATTTAGGATCAACACCACCTGTCGGTTCATCAAGAAACAGAATGGGAGGGGTATGAATAATAGAGCAGCCTAAAGCTAAACGCTGCTTCCAGCCGCCGGAAAGATTCACTACTAATTCATTTTGCCGATCTTCTAAGCCAGCTAAAAACAGCATTTCTTTAATTCTTCTTTCCCCTACATCTTCTGACAAGCTATACATCCCAGCATAAAATTTTAGGTTTTGCTTGACGGTTAAATCATCATAAAGACTGAATTTTTGAGACATGTAGCCTATTTTATGCTTGATATCCTCACTATCATGAGCAATATCCAAACCTAGTATCTTACCACTTCCTGAGGTCGGTGTCATTAATCCACACAACATTCGAATCGTAGTAGATTTACCGGAGCCATTGGGCCCCAGAAAACCATAGATTGAACCTTGTTTAATCTGCAAGGAAAGGTTATTTACGGCAGTAAAGTCTCCAAAACGGCGAGTAAGGTTTGTGAGTTCCACAGCATACATTCAAAAAACCTCCCTTGCCAGAGCGACAAAAACATCTTCCAATGTGGGCTGAATTTCTTCTAGTGTGATGTTTTCAATGTTCATCTTTTCTAGCACAGATTGTATCTGAGCTGTAGCTAATGTTACGTCTTCCACAACCAAATGATATTTATCGCCGAACATGTTAATATCAAGAATCGAACATTTTTTTAACTGATCTTTAATATCTCGCTCACTGGTTCCCAGTTCCAATACTTTGTAAGGATAAGCTTGGCGTAAGCCTTCCGGAGAATCACAGGAAACGATCTGACCATTGTGTAAAAAGGCAACACGTGTACAGAATTCCGCCTCATCCATGTAAGGAGTGGATACAAAAATACTTGTGCCTTCCTTATTCAGTCTGAACAACATTTGCCAAAACTCTCGCCTGGAAACGGGATCAACACCAGTCGTCGGTTCATCAAGAAAAAATAATTGGGGTTGATGCATTAAACCAGCTGCTAAAGCTAATTTTTGTTTCATGCCACCTGATAAATTATCAGCCAGGCGATCCTTGAAGGGCATTAAATTTGTAAAACCAAGAATACGGCTGGCCACAGCATCAATTTGTTGTGCTGATTGACCGTATAACGCCCCAAATAGTCGAATATTTTCCATAACTGTTAAATCTCCATAGAGGCTGAATTTTTGCGGAACATATCCGAGATGTTCTTTGATTTTTTCCGGATTGGCAGCGCCTAACACGGTAAGAGTTCCTGAAGTTGGTGCGAGAAGACCTGCCAGCATACGGATAATCGTTGTTTTTCCGGCACCATCAGGCCCAACCAACCCGAAGATTTCACCGTTCTTTACTTCTAGAGAAACACCAGTTACTGCCATCCTGGTGCCATAGTATTTC
>JBEQCC010000421.1:3246-3541 GCA_041639455.1 Pelosinus sp.
GTTACATTAGTTAAGGTAATCATCGAATTACCACATCTGCTGGCATACCTGGCTTTAAAATGCCTTCAGAATTATCAATATATACTTTAACATAAAATACTTGGTTAGCCCGCTCTCGTTGCGTAATACTTTGCCGTGGTGTAAATTCTGCAGTTTGACTGATTTCTTTAATGGTTCCGGAAAAAATTCGATTGGGGTAAGCATCAATACGAACATCCACTGGCTGCCCCAGTTGAATAAGACCAAGCTGTTCGGAAGAAACATAAATTTTGACCCAACAATTACTTAGATCACC
>JBEQCC010000422.1:0-3531 GCA_041639455.1 Pelosinus sp.
GGCTGGTTTTTTCCTCGCAACTGCTAAAAATCATGGGTGGAACCGGCGAAGTATTACTTATGGGAGAACGTTATTTTAAGATTACGGTTATCGGTGCATTTTTTTGGATTTATGGATTGGCAGCTAACATGATTGTCAGATCCGAGGGAAAAATGAAGGCGGCAGCAGTAATTATGGGAATTGGACTGGCGGTGGATGTGCTGGCTAACTATGTGCTTGTCGCCGAACTGGATCTTGGATTGGAAGGGGCCGCCTGGGCAACCAATATAGGTATGCTGGTTTATACACTCTTGGGCTGGGTTTACTTTGCTAAGGGTTTTGCTTCGTTTAAAACCAGATTTTTTTCATTTTACTGGGATATGGCAACGGTAAAATTAATTATTAGGTTGGGCATGTCTTCCTTCATTTCGGTAGTTATGACTCTGGCTCAGGGAATGGTTATTTTTAACGCACTGGCGCAATATGGCACGGTACTTGAGATCGCCTTTTATGGCGTAGTCTACCGGGTATTTGTATTTGCTCTTACGCCGATCTACGGAATAATGCAGGCGCTGAAGCCGGTCGTTGGCATAAACTATGGAGCCGAACAATATGAGCGGGTTATTCATTCATATAAATTGTTTACAGTTGGCTCGATGTTGCTGACGCTGCCGTTTTGGATTCTCTCTATGACGTCTCCTAACTTGATTTTGGGGGTGATGCTGCCTGATCAGGTGTTTAGCGGCAACCAATTGCTGTATTTCCGGATTTATATGGCGATTATGCCTTTATTGTCGGCTATTTTTATGGCTATGAGCTTTTTCCCGTCTATTAATAAAGGGAAACCGGCAGTCATGATTGGAATTGCCAGACAACTGGTTCTCTATGTGCCAGTCATGATGATTTTACCCAAAATGATAGGAGTTCCGGGTATTTATTTTGGGTCACTGGCGATCGATGCGATCATTGTGTTGTGGACTGTGGTCATGGTAAAAAAAGAGTTTTCACTGTTAAGAGCACAGGGTAAACCGGCTGCTCAATTTTAGCAGTGGTAATCTATTTCATATTCATATGATACAAGGAGGGACAAAAAATGAAATTAAAGACTAAACTAATATTGACATTTTCATTATTAACAATAGCTGTCCTTATGGCATCAACCTTTTTCGGTTATGAATTTACTAAAAGGTACATTACGTCAGGAATACAGGAAGTGATGAAATCCAATGCTCACGCGGAGGTCAATAAACTTGATGGCTGGCTGATAAGCAAGGCCAGAATGCTGGAAATCACGGCCAGCACGCTGCAAGGTACGGTTGATGATAGCCGCGAAATTACGGTTACTATGTTAACCGGCTATAAAGCGGCAGACAAAGAGTTGGCCAATATGTATTTTGGTTCTGTGGAAGGAAGACAGGTGGATGGCAGTGGCTGGAATGTTCCATCAGATTACGATCCTCGTACCCGTTCCTGGTATAGGTTGGCTGCGGAGCAAGGCAAACTCATGTTTACCAATCCTTATTTCGAATTGGCCAGTAAACAACTAGCAGTATCAGTGGTCATGCCGCTCAAGAATTCATCCGGGAAAGTCCTCGGTATTATTGGTGAAGATGTATCGTTACAAGCACTTTCTGATAATATACAGAATATTAAAATACAGGGGAAAGGCTTTGCATTTATATTTGATGATAAAGGAGTATTGGTGGCGCATCCTGATTCTGCTTTACTATCGAAAAACATGTTTGAAGCGGATAATTTAAAAGTGATGACTGCTGTACTGAAAGAGGCGATAGGGAAAGAGCAGGGGCTGAGCACTTATACTGATAAGGGAGAAGACTTCTTCCTGGTATATGAGAAGGTGCCTTCCACAGGCTGGACACTGGCAATCAGTGTTCCACAAGAAATTATTTCCAGACCATTAGCAAATTTGGTCTGGCAGTTTGCTCTAATTGCCGTTGCCTGTGTACTTATCGTGATGGTTATTACATTTGTCACGGCTAAACGCATAACCAAACCCATTGAGAATCTGGTAGAACAGGTCAATCAGGTTGCCGCAGGTGATCTTACAAAGATGGTGATTGTTGAAGGTAAGGATGAAATCGCTGACCTGGCGACAAGTGTTAATAACATGAGTGCCAGTCTCCGGAATTTGATTTTGCAAACGCATACATGTGCCGATCAGATGGCAGCTTCTTCGGAAGAGTTGAGTGCCAGTTCTCATGAATCATCCCAGGCTTCCAATCAGGTGGCCGGTTCGATTGCCGATATTGCCGCCGGGACTCAACAGCAGCGTAGTGCCGTGGAAGAAACGTCTGCTGCGGTAGAAAAGATATCAGTTAGCATTCAAACTGCCATTGACGATGCGAAGCAGAGTGTGGCTAAATCATCACAGGCCGCGGATAAAGCCCAGGCTAGTGGTATTTCTATCTGCAAGGCTGTGGATCAAATGGTGCGTATTGAGCAGACCGTGAATAATTCGGCCAAGGTAGTCACCAATTTAGGCGAACGGTCCAGGGAAATTGGACAAATAGTCGACACGATCTCAGGGATAGCCGGACAAACCAATCTGTTAGCGCTAAATGCCGCCATTGAAGCAGCTCGTGCCGGTGAACAAGGCCGGGGTTTTGCGGTTGTTGCGGAAGAAGTCCGCAAATTGGCTGAACAATCACAGGATGCATCCAAAAAGATTGCCAATCTTATCAGCGAAATTCAGCAAGATACAGCTACGGCTGTTGCCGCCATGGACGATGGGACGCGCGAAGTAGGGGTAGGCGCAAAAGCAGTCAATGAGGCTGGGCAGACCTTCCGGGAAATTTCGGAACTCGTGCTGCAGGTGTCCAAGCAAGTAATGCAAATTGCTGCTGCCATGCAGACCGTGGATACCGGGAATCAGCAGATTGTATTGTCGGTGCAGGCGATTGACAGGTTGAGCAACAAGACTGCTGCAGAGGCGGAGACCGTATCGGCAGCTACTCAGGAACAGATGGCTACCAGTGAAGAACTTGCATCCGCCAGCCAAAGTCTTGCCGTTTTGGCACAACAGTTACAGGAAACGGTTAATCACTTTCACATTTAGACAAAAGACCAAAATGATTTCTACAGGCAATACCGCAGAAATCGTTTTTCTTTGTTTGCCTGCTGTGATTGTTATCGCATCGCTATACAAGAAAAGTCTACTGATTTTTTGGCATTTACTACGAAAATGGTGCAAAATATTTTCCAGTGAGCAAATCAGTCATCCATCGTCAACGGACCCACCGCTTTGCTCAAGTCCGTCAGCCGGATCCGCCACGCTCACTTCATCCAGGGAACCCAACTCAACATGAAATTGGAGCCTGACATCATGGCGGTGAGAAAGGCATTGGGCACATGATAAACCTGCTGAAAGTTGGAGCAGATTGGACGATTTTGTTCGGGACTGCGTTATCTTCATCATGTACAGCTACTTCCATACCATCGTTTGGGGACGGAGACATATAGAAATTTGGGACGTCCATACTTACTTGCTGATGTTCGTTCTCCTTCTTCAAAACGTATGTAGATCGGAAGAGC
>JBEQCC010000423.1:0-3519 GCA_041639455.1 Pelosinus sp.
AATCACTCTCTTTTGCTCATAATATTTGTATATTTATTCACATTATTTGCTCTAATCCATTCTGTTTTTTTTAATGCACATTCGTTGTTCCTTTACATTACTGATCTGTAACTCATTGACAAAAAGGTAACGATTCATTATGTATTGCATTGTTTTTCAGTATACAAAATAATTTAGCAACTACATAGTATAATTCTAAATCATGAGACGCAAACTTTAGCTCCGTGTATAATTTAGCAAATATTAACATATACTATTTCTATCTTAAATTAGTTCATGAGAAACCTCATAATATTATTTTGTTAGATAGGAGCTACCAAATGTTAAAAAACCTTTTTAGTTTCCCTAAACTAAACTCTGAGTTAAAATTGAACATTAATCAACCTACTGCAATGTATGATATTGCCAGCCATCTACGAAGTATTATGCAAGAAGCAACTACAACAAATGTTTCTCTCGTCATCTTGTGTATTGGGACAGATCGTTCTACAGGTGATTCTCTTGGTCCCCTTACAGGCACCAAGCTTCGTTCTTTTAATCCTTATCCACATATTTACGGCACTCTTGATGAACCAATTCATGCTTCTAACTTAAAAGATAGCATATGTTCTATCCAGGAAAATATTACTAATCCTTTTATTATTGCTGTGGATGCTTGTCTTGGCCGATTAGAAAACGTAGGTTGCGTCTCTCTCGGTAAAGGATCTCTAAAACCAGGTGCCGCCGTGCATAAAGATCTTCCTTCCGTAGGTGATGCATATATTACGGGCATTGTAAATGTAAGCGGTTTTATGGAGCATCTTGTATTGCAAAGTACAAGATTAAACTTAGTTATGAAAATGTCTGATACCATCGCTCATGCCATCTCTTACGGTTTACGAACCTATGGAAAATAAACCACATTTTTGATATTAAAATCGTAAGAACGCTAGAGGCTGCGCCTCTAGCGTTCTTTTCTCTCAGACGATCCTGCAATTTGAATGATCATAGCAAAAATTGAATCAAAACTGACATCTAGACTCCAATTTTGGGCAATTATACGCGTCCTAGTTCTTCAATAATTTCATTAAATGTTTTATCAGCAGCATTAATAACAGGTACATCTGTAAGTGAGTCTTGCATTGCATTTACATCGGTTCCACCTACGATAATAGCATCTACTCCGCTAAGATTACTTTCACTTAAATCTACTACCTCATATCCTTTTGTTTCTAACATATCCGCTAAAATAGACAACGTTTTCTCTACTGCAATAATACCTTGCATTGCATCCACCTCCGGCTATAGGGTTAGCAAAAGGTCTGGAGATTATTCACTTTTTTAGCTTTTATTCCATTTATTCTTCTTTTACATTTAAACGCATTCTGGGTTTATACTTGCTTTTTACCATAGGGCTTAAATTTCCTTAAAAATTCATCCATTTCATCAGAGGATAATAAGATAGGGTCTCCTGCACACTTTGCTTTATAATAAATTTTCGCAACAAATTCAATTTCTTCTGCTGTGTCAAATGCATATTCAATTGTTTCGCCAATTGCCAGCAATCCATGATTAGCAAGTAATACGGCATATCGGTCCTGCATGTATTCAAAAGCTACCTGTGACAATTCCTCGCTGCCAAATAATTTATAAGGTGCACACCGTACATCTTTTCCAGCATATCCAATTAAATAATGAACCGGTTCAATCTTCCAATGAAGGGCCGCTAAAATACTACAGTAAATCGAATGAGCATGCAAAACTGCACCGATTTCATCCCTTTTCTGATAGAAAATGCGATGCATAGAATATTCACTGGAAGGATTTCGGTCCCCATCTATTTTATTACCATTAAGATCTAAAACCACAACATCTTTCGGTGTCGTTTTAAAATAATCCAAGCCACTGGGACTAATTGCCATAAGTCCTTCCGCTTTATTAAAAATACTAATATTACCTCCAGTTCCTTTTGTTAAACCATGAGTAATAAGCTTTTGCCCATATTCCACAATAAGCTCTCGCTGTTTTTCTAAAATCATAATTTTTCCTCTCACAATACTTTAATATCTTTTCGAAAGACTATAGTTAACCTAATAGTCAAACCCCTATAAAAATGGAGCGCCACAAATTATTTTGTATGGCACTCCATTTTCTACTGCTTTTTCACTACATTTTTCTTATTAGCAGGCTCTTCGCCACCAGCACGCATTTCACACCCACCTTTAAAAATTGCGCCTTCGCCAACACTCAATATTCCTGCTTTAATATCTCCATAAATTTGCGAACTTGGTAGTAAATCTAGTTTTTCGCTAATATCAATATTGCCATATACAATACCAGCAATAGTAGCATTCATGCCTTTGCACTGAGCCGTTACTTTCGCATTTTCTCCTATAACGATGCTGCCTGTAGTATTAATATCGCCCTCGAATTGCCCATCAATGCGCAATGCACCTTTACCAGTGATACTTCCCTTCATCGTCGTATCCTTACCAATAATGGTTTCAATCTCACCTGCATAGTTAGTTGCTTTTTTATTACTACCAAACATATTGCACGCTCCTGTAATAGTATCTACTTTGTCTTTAAATCTTTATATACATTTATATTAATTTAAGAAAGTAGTAGGATTAACAGCAGTACCATTGACCCTGACTTCATAATGACAATGAGGTCCTGTACTCGCTCCTGTATTGCCAACATAAGCAATCACTTCACCTTTCTTTACTGCTTGACCAGCACGTACTAACAACCTGGAGTTATGTGCATACATAGTTGAAATTCCATTTCCATGACTAATCTGTACCATGTTACCATACCCACCATACCATCCACTCTGCATAACTTCACCGTCAGCAGTTGCAACAATGGGTGTGCCTACACTATTGGCAATATCAATCCCAGAATGTAGATCGCTTCCACCCCCGAAAGGAGAATTACGCCAACCAAAACGAGATGTAACTTCGCCTCTTGTCGGCCAAATAGAGGGGGTAATTGCTGCTTTAGATTGCTTATCCAGCAAAGCCTGCTTTAATTCATTTAAGCTTTGCTCTCGTACTGAAATAGCAGCCTGTAAATTTCGCACAGTATTCTTTATGGTATCAATATCAGGCTGTATCGGTCCACCTTGTCCAGTATAAGTAACTGAAGGACGCACTAAACCAGCACGAGATGTAGCTGTTGTATTTTCATTGTTAACAATACGTCTTAGTTCTGCATCCAAAGAGTTTAATCTTTCCATATCTGATTCTAAACCGGAAGTTGTTTTGGCCAATTCTTCAATCTCTTTACTTTGTACTCCATTATCTTGACGCAATGCCTCTAGCTCCGCTTTCTCGGCATTAGCTGTATTAATTGTATGACGATAATTAATGAAACTTCCTATCGCAAAGACAATAAGCAAACATAAAAAAGAAACAGCATATTTTACCGCTACAATAGGTATTCTGATCCTACGTACTGCTTGTCCCTGATGGGGTACAATCATTAAAGTATACTCTCTTCGATCTGGCTTACTTTCTTTCTTAATCAAAAATCTTG
>JBEQCC010000424.1:0-3476 GCA_041639455.1 Pelosinus sp.
ACAGCCATTTTATTCTTCCAATAATTCCTTAATTCCCTCAAACAAGAAAAGATCCTTTATAGAGTGTTTATATAGTTTGTAAATATCCAACGCTAAAAGTGGAAATTTATATAATTTAAAATCAAGAAATCTAGCTTTTTCCGTAACAGATAACCCTTTTATATGTGCAATATCCTTTTGCTCTATCTTCTTTGCTTCATACCTGCCTGCAAGCTGGTTATACACTTCAATAACGATATTCAGTGAATCTACCAAAGTACCATCAAAGTCAAATAGTACATATTTTATCATAAACGATACATATCCTCCTTTTTAAATCAATTCATTTATATTCACTACTATGTCAAATCAAAAGAGAAGGTACTCATGAATTACTATTCAGATTCCTACACATTTGTGATCCTTACCCCTGATCGCCACATCGTCTAGCATCAATTGAAAGTCGTTCATTAACTGCCACATACCATATGCCGCAGCACTTTTGGCTTTTCCAACTCATTTTTCCTTGTTTTTTATTCTTTAACCAGAAACTCCAATGCCTTATAGTAGTGACAGCGATATCGGCACCCCATAAAAGAGAGAGAACGTCCCTGTCAAAATGACCAGGAACGCTCTCTCTTTCTTTGCGGTGAACTGGCGCAGTATGCTGGAAAGTCAACGCTGCAATTGTGGTGAAAGACAGCCATCCTGCAAACAGAGCTCCGACAGTAAAACGTCAGCTACTAGTTGTATGATTGTCTATCTCCTCATTTGCAGCTCCGTTTTGAAGATTGATTTCCTGCTGCTCAGCTGGCGCATCCTCAGCCCCTGACTCAGCAGCCAGTAACATCATCAATTCAGCTTCGGACACAGTGGAAAACATGCCAGAAATCAATTTTTCTCTCATGCTTCAAACCTCCCTTGCTGTGCTAGGCTGCCAGTTTACCGCATAATTAGTTATTGACCTGCGACGAAATTCTTATGCACTGCATTTTAGGAAATCGTATATCTACTTTTATATTTTGTCCATATATTGAAATTCGCGAGTATTTTAATAAACCCCTGACAAATTAATTATGCCTAGTAATATAAAAATGGGCTATGGAATAAACCTAATTACGCGTGAGCTTTATTTCCTGAATAAGGAACTCCCAATGAAGAAATACTAGGTGTATGTGAATGATGGGAGGGCTAGTTGTTGAGCAATCAAGTGATCGTATGGTCTATGTTAATTTTACCTTGGTTAACGCTTTTTTTCATGCCCAGAGAGGACATTAAGAAGTGGATGCCGGCAGTCCTGTTTGTAATGGTAACAAATACAATCATCGTTGACGTAGGCGTTACTTTGAAAATTTGGGAAACCCGTGAAAACATTTATCCCTTTAACGAAATGATAAGTTTTGTTTATGGTGCATTACCAATTGGATCAATGTGGATTCTCAAATATACGTATGGACGTTTTTGGCTATACACAGTTGCTCAGATTATAGGCAGTTTCGTACTGATCCTTTTAGTACAGCCTTGGCTGCACCGCCGAGGAATATTCGTGTGGATTGACGAAAATGATCTTGCTGGAATCGGAGCATTTTCAACGACACTCGCACAATTAATTCTCGTTTATATTTATCAAGCGTGGCAGGAGAGCGTATTCGTCCACTTCAAACAATCCAACCTTTCATCTAATTTACAGCCAGCAGCAGCTAAACCGCTGGATCAGAATGATCAAGATAACGATCCATAATATCCGAGTGCATACAAGGATAGCTTCCCCATCTCCAATGATTGTCAATCGTCATTATTTTGTCACATTTATATACTATTCTAAAGATAATATTACAAGTAAATTCCCAAATAAAGGATTTTATTATAGATGCAGCCAATCATTAAAGTATCTCCCATACGATTCTGCCAGGAACGCAAAAAACCGAACGATCTGCAAGAACTCAACAGAGAACTTGCAGGTCGTTCGGTTTTTATTGCAAATGGTAGTATTATCTTTTAAAAGCTGCTATACCACTCATCTAAGCTTCCGTTATCCTCAACGGTAACTTTATCATTACCCGAAGGATATTTAAAAAACAATAATTTAAGCCCCGCTTTTGACTTTTGTGCATAGGTAATTCCTTGATGAATTAAATAAAAGTCTCCTTGCTTAACGAAGGTTTCTTCTCGCGTCTTTACGTTGATATACTTGCTTTCCCCTGCTAGTACATAGATATACTCGGTTGTTGTTGTATGATAGTGCGGTTTTTCAATCGTATACTCTGCATATTCTGTTATGCCAGCTTCTACATGAGGATCTCGCAAATATTCCAGTTCTTGAGGCAAGGCTAATTCACCCACTAGGTATTGTCGCTTTGAACTGCCTAGTGCTAGTTGAATATTTCCGCCGCTTATTACTTCGATTCTTTTCATCCCTTTCACCTTACCCTTATCGTCCTGCTAGATTGACAATATTTGAGATAAATTGTACATTTCTTGATCAAATACTTTTCTTTTCTTAAGCGCTTCCATAATATCTATGTTAATCAAATGATTGTCTTTTATGCCAATGGCGCGATTAGATTTCCCCTCAATCAATAGATTAACAGCCATAGCTCCCATTTTGCTTGCTAATATTCGATCAACAGCGGTGGGCACTCCGCCTCGCTGAAGATATCCAAGCACCGTAACTCTTGATTCAATACCAGCATTATTCAATATTTCTTTTCGTAACTCTGCAGCGGATCCTCTGCCTTCAGCCAGCATAATAATATTATGAGCTTTTCCGCGCTTTTTACCTTGCAGCATTTTTTCGCAAATTTTCTTCACTTCATATGGCTCTTCTGGAACTAAGATGCTTTCCGCCCCTCCGGCAAGACCTGCGTAAAGAGCGATATCCCCGCAGTGCCTTCCCATCACTTCAATAATGGTTACTTTCTCATGAGACATCGATGTATCTCTTATTTTGCTGATGGAATCGAGTACCGTATTAACTGCCGTATCAAAACCAATTGTATAATCGGTGTATGCTAAATCGTTATCAATGGTACCGGGAATTCCCATTACTTTGATATTGCCGCAACCAAGTTTATTGACTCCCTGAAAAGAACCATCTCCACCAATTACGATGAGACCGTCAATTCCATTTTTTTCTACTATTCCGATTGCCTTATTGATCCCAGCTTCTGTTCTCATTTCTTCACATCTGGAAGTTTTAAGAATCGTTCCGCCTCGGTGAATGATATCACCGACTGATGCTATATGCATTTCTTTTATTTCACCATGTAAGAGACCTGTATAACCTCTTTGGATACCAACAACTTTAAGTCCATGGTAAATGCCTGTTCTTACTATCGCTCGAATGGCTGCATTCATACCTGGGGCATCCCCGCCGCTGGTTAACACTCCTATTTTCTTCATGAATCCGATCTCCTTTTTTAAACACTACAGTTGCGATTTTTATTTCATTAGCTGCCTTTCAATACCTTTTTAGTTACTGCAACTACATTTTCTGT
>JBEQCC010000425.1:0-3506 GCA_041639455.1 Pelosinus sp.
GAACTTGAAGAACTGGTATTTAACTATAAAGAAGACATGGAGCGTCCTGTTGGTGATGGAGTTGGCACTATCGTGCATCGCCATGACCTGCTAAAAGAATATATCGATTATTTAGTAAATACAGTGGATGTAGATTTCACAGGATTAAAAATGGTAGTGGATTGTGCTCATGGAGCGGCCTATGAGGTAGGACCGATCGTATATGAACGGCTAGGCGCCAAGGTCATTACCATAAATAATAAACCTACAGGCATTAATATCAATGCTAACTGTGGTTCTACCCACATGAAAGGACTGCAAGAAGCTGTAGTACACCATAAAGCTGATTTTGGCATTGCCCACGATGGTGATGCAGATCGCTGCCTGGCAGTGGATGAAAAAGGTGTTATCGTTGATGGTGATCAAATGATGGTCATTTGTGCACTAGATCGATTAAAGGCAAATAAACTAAAAAATAATACCTTAGTTGCCACTGTGATGAGTAATATCGGTTTATACCAAGCGATAAAAAAGGCAGGCGGTAAAGTCGAAGTAACAGCAGTAGGTGACCGTTATGTACTAGAAGCGATGCTGGAAAAATCATTCATACTAGGTGGAGAACAATCAGGACATGTGATATTTGCCGAGCATAGTACAACAGGGGATGGTATATTAACAGCCCTTCAATTGATTGCAGCTTTGAAAAAGAGCGGTAAGAGCATGGCGGAGCTGGCAGGTGTTATGACTCGTTATCCCCAACTACTGGTGAATGTTTGTGTGGCAAGCAAAGATGGCTGGGAAGAAAATCAAGAAATTCTTCGCTCCATCGAGAAAGGCAATACTCAGCTAGGAGAAAACGGACGTATCTTAGTCCGCCCTTCCGGCACGGAACAATTAATCCGTGTCATGGCAGAAGGACCATGTATGACAGAACTGGAGCGGATTGTGCATGAAATCGCGGCTGTAGTAAAAAAAGAGCTAGGATGAGTTGACCAAAGTCGTTGTTTATATTACAATGAATATGCAAAGGAGCACAATTGTGCTCCTTTGCATATGTATAGTATTAATAGGGGGTGAGAAATGGATAAAGCAAAGAAAATTCGCGGAAACTATATTTCACAAGAGATTAGAGCCAAATAGTAATTATAGCGCTGGAGCTTGCGTGACATAGTACCACATCTCGGTGGCAGCCTGTATAAGGGCGTGTTGACGTAAAGCAGACGAGGAAGAGGTTTATCGAGACAATTCAGCGGATACCTCTCGGCTATTCTGCGGCCGCTAAACAGCTACAAAACTGTAAGGTAACTTGCAGGACAAAGCGACTGGGGCAGATTGACAGAATGATTTGAATTGTATTTGAAATTTAGGAGGAATTACCATATGTGTGGTATCGTTGGCTATATAGGTCCTGAACAGGCCTTAACATTTTTGATGGATGGTTTAAGCAAACTGGAATATCGGGGTTATGATTCTGCAGGAATTGCTGTATTCGATGGAACACAGATTCATGTAGAAAAAAGTGTAGGTCGCTTAGCAAATTTAGAAAAAAAATTAGAAAGCAACCAACTTGTTGGGAACTTAGGTATTGGTCACACTCGCTGGGCAACTCATGGTCGTCCTTCTGATGTAAACTCCCATCCTCATACGGACTGCTCAGGAGATTTTGTTGTAGTGCATAATGGTATTATTGAAAACTACATGCACTTAAAAGAAAAACTTATCGAAAAAGGTCATATTTTTGTTTCTGAGACAGATACGGAAGTAGTAGCTCATCTAGTAGAAGAATACTACAAAGGTGACTTCGAAGCGGCGGTAAAGCAAGTATTATCGGAAATTGAAGGCTCCTATGCCTTAGTATTTATGACAAAACATGAGCCAGATAAAATTATCTGCACAAAGCAAGACAATCCATTGGTCATTGGTTTAGGAGAAGGCGAGAATTTTATCGCATCTGACATTCCAGCCATCATTAATCGCACCCGGAGAACCTATATCTTAAGTGACGGAGAATTGGCTGTTGTCACCAAAGACTCAGTATGGGTTATGAATCGTCAAGGCGTGCCGATTACCAAAAAAGTATTTGAAGTGCATTGGGATGCAGAAGCTGCCGAAAAAGGCGGCTATGAACATTTCATGATCAAAGAAATCTATGAACAGCCAAGAGCCATTCGTGAAACCATGTCCAGCCGTTTGGCAAAAGATGATAGTCATATTATCTTGGATGAACTAAAATGGACTAAACAAGAAATGGCAGCGATCAAAAAAATAGTGGTTGTAGCTTGCGGCACTGCTTATAATGCAGGTCTTGTAGGAAAATATTATCTTGAATCCTTGTCTCGTATTCCGGTTGAAGTGGATGTAGCTTCTGAATTCCGCTACCGTTCACCTCTAGTGGATGAAAATACATTAGCGATTGTGGTGAGCCAATCCGGTGAAACACTAGATACGTTAGCTGCTTTGAAAGAAGCAAAACGTCTTGGAGCTAAAACACTGGCGATTACCAATGTAGTTGGATCTTCAATTTCTCGGGAAGCGGATCAAGTCATCTATACTTGGGCAGGTCCAGAAATTGCGGTAGCTTCAACAAAAGCATATACGACCCAATTGGTTCTCATGAGCATGTTGGCGATCTATATCGCAGGACTCCGTGATACCATTTCAGCAGAGCGCAGTCGTGAGCTAATCTCTGGTTTGCGTAATCTGCCAGCTCAATTGCATGAAATATTAGAAGATGTGGAATCCATTAAAACCTTTGCACAAAAATATGGTTTTAACGAAGATGTATTCTTCATCGGTCGTTCTTTAGATTATGCGGTAGCCTTAGAAGGCGCATTGAAACTGAAAGAAATCTCCTATATTCATGCAGAAGCCTATGCCGCTGGAGAATTAAAACATGGTACATTAGCTCTCATCATTGAAGGCGTACCTGTTATCGCTCTAGCTACCCAGCATGATGTATATGAAAAAACACTCAGCAACATCAAAGAAGTCAAAGCTCGTGATGCCGTTGTTATCGGTATTGCGCAGCGTGGTGATGAGCAGATCAAAAAATATGTGGATCATACCATCTTCATCCCACAAGCTGATAAATTCTTAGCACCGATTCTCGCTGTTCTTCCTCTTCAATTATTGGCCTACTACGCTGCCGTTACCCGTGGCTGCGATGTAGATAAACCAAGAAACTTGGCGAAGAGCGTAACAGTAGAATAAAAAATGATGAACCGCCCCTATCCTCTGTCCATCACAAAAAAAGTTCTAAAATTTTGCAAAAAAAGTTGTAAAATACAAAAAAAGTTCTAAAATATGTATATAGTTTTTAACAGCACGCGTTTCATATCCTTTCTATGTATATAGTTTCAGGTATTATTATTGATTCTATGTGCATTGGGAAATGTACAAAGTTTCCGCTATTATTATTGATTCTATGTGCATTGGGAAATGTATATAGTTTTTTTTACATTGGAGTTTCCAAAATAGAAAGTTTAGGTGGTCGTGGGAGCAATGCCTGCATATAACTTAATCCTTCA
>JBEQCC010000426.1:0-3504 GCA_041639455.1 Pelosinus sp.
GACGCTCTTCCGATCTCTTACTAGGAACGCCTGTTAATATGATTTGTCTATCCTGGGTTGTTACCTTAACATCAAAATCAACAATGCCTTCCTTATATAGTTTAACTTTTAACTCCAGTAACGCTTTGCCTACCTTTTCCTGCAATTCTGACGTAAAAAACTCATTTGCATAATTCTTATTATCTTTTTGTATTCCCCTTACAGGCTTCGAAGTTGCTGTTTCTTCTGCATAATTCTCATTTTCAAAAGTAAGAGTCTCTTTATAATCGCCAAACATAGCTGTGTCACTTAAATTTTTTGGTATTTTTGCCATATCCATTCACCCTATCATCTAGAATTTATACCTATATTATAGCACAGATCCAATTACTTTTCGTTTTTTCCTGCTGTTAGCCAAGTATATAACCCTTCTCCTGCAGTGACTCCAGGTCTTGGTACCCAATTTTTCTTTTCTAGCCATTTACGAATGTTCCCTTCCCCATCTGGCTTTATCAGTAAAACTTGAGGACCAACCAAACCAATCACCCAATTGGATAATTTACTTTGAGCAAGAATCTCCGTCGCCATTTCGGGAGTATCACAAGCCAATATCATCGCTCTGGAAAACAGGGTTTTATCATAAGCAGTGGTCCACTGCTGCAGTGTACACAGCACATTTTCCGCGGGAGGTACTTTACTATGATCAGCAATCAGCGCAAATAAATCATCAACTGAAGCTCCTCCCTTTAACGCACGAAGTACGCTGCTGCGAGTAAATTCCCCTTGATATACGTAATCTTGAACCTGAGTCTCAGCAAAAACCGACAACATCCACACCACGTAAGGGCTTACACTTTTCGGAACGAAAAAGGAAAGATCCGGCTGAATAATCAGCTGCTGCTCCAGCTCAGCAGGCATAACCTGTCGCCATTTATCAAATAAAGGCGCAAAAATGACTTCCGTATCTTTATGATACAAATCGATTTTAACCATTTGGCTAATAGCCTTACCTGCGTCTTTCTCCTCTGCCAGCCATTGGGCCAAAGCCAATCCCAAATGAGTCAATCGCCAGAAATTTCGCGGCATTTTCTCTTCCATCAGCCATTGAGTTGGCAGCTCGGCCGTAGTCTTTTCGAATAATCCACAATACATGAATGGCTCTAATACAACTGCCTCTAACCACTCTTCACTACTAAAAGGATCTTTATTATGAAAAAGCACTGAAGATTCATCTATAATGCTATTCATCATTAAAGATGCGCCAGTTAACCATGTTCCTTCTACCTTGGCTGCATATTTTAACAAATTGGCAATAAAAGGGAGACTCCCTCCCTTATGATACTGAATACGAGAGATTTGCCAGCTCAAGATATACAGTAAGCGATGGGATGCCGGCGAAAAAATAAAATCATCCCATTTTTGTCCATTTAATTGATAATAGCAATAGTCGCCTTTATCGACTACAACCTTTAAGGCTCCCATCTCCTGTAAAATCCCTAAAAGCATACGTGTCGTATTCGTATATAAATTTTCATCAGCGGCTTCTTCCCATTGGTCAGCTGCCACAGGGCTTAAGCGCGACATTAAACGACGCAATACGGATTTTGCCATGAGCTTTTTCACAGTAAGTTTTGGTTTTTCTATATACAAAAATGCGGATAGCTCAATCAAATCCGTAAGAGACTGTCCTCCGCTATCAATTGCAGAATGCGTGGCCGGCAGCTGCGCTTCTAAAAAATAATAAAATGCTGACATTTTATCAAGTGTTTTCTTAAAGTCGGGTATAGCTAACAGAGACTGAGGCATCTGCCCTTCTAGCAGCCATCCCTTTTGCAGCAAATCGGTAACTGCAGCATCAATTTTTTTCACAGGCACTGTCGAAGAATACTTTTCATATATTTGATTCATAGCGACCGGCTTGCCAGCGAATTCACATAGAAAAGCCATTATACTTTGCTCTTCTTCTCTCAATTCATGATATACACCCGCAAATCGTGGGATATGGAAGATAGCCTCACGTAGTAATTTAGGAACATTCCCCACCCAGCCGCTTACATCAAATAGCCAACATATTTTATTTAAAGCGGTTTTATTCAATGCATAGATTTCTTCTAAGGTATATGCATGATCCAAACGTAAGGATAATTTTTTATTTGGCAAAATTCCCCATTCCTTCCCTTGCCAATGTTTCATCAAAATCCAAAATTTGATACTGGTATCCCTGCTCTGTTAAGAATAATTGACGATGGTGAGCAAATTCCTGCTCACGAGAATCCTTAGATACTACACTATAAAAATAAGCCGACCGGCCATCATCTTTAGGCCGCAAGATTCTGCCCAAGCGCTGAGCCTCTTCCTGGCGAGACCCAAAAGCTCCAGAAACCTGTATACCTACTGCAGCATCCGGCAGATCAATGGCGAAATTAGCTACCTTTGATACAATGAGTACTGGAATTTTTCGATTGCGAAATGCTTCATACAACTCATCACGTTTTACTGTTGGCATCTTGCCAGTGATGAGGGGAAATCCAAAATACTCGGCAATCCCTTCTAACTGCTTTATATATTGACCAATAATCAATATACCTTCTCCAGCATGTTTATGCAAGATATATTCGATAGCCTTTAACTTAGCAGTATTTTCTGCTTCCATGCGGTAGGCTATTCGTTCTGGAACTTGGGCACACTCCATACGCAGGGAAAACTCCATAGGCACACGTACTTCTATACAAACTGCTGTAGCAATCCAACCGGCGCTCTCCATTTCAGTCCATGGAACATCCAGCTTTTTAGGACCAATCAAGGTAAAGACATCAGCTTCCTTACCATCTTCTCTTACTAAGGTAGCTGTTAAACCTAATCTGCGTTTTGCCTGCAATTCAGCTGTAACTTGAAAAACAGGGGCTGGCAAAGTATGTACTTCATCATAAATAACCAATCCCCAAGCCCGGGCATTAAAAATTTCAAAGTGAGGAAAGGGACCATTTTTAACAGGACGATAGGTTACCATTTGATACGTGGTAACTGTTACTGGGCAGATATCTTTTCGATCTCCAGAATATTCACCGACTGTTTCTGCCGGCAAATCTGTTTTCTCCACAATTTCTCGCATCCATTGATGTACAGCGCTGGTTGAGGTTGTTAAAATCAGCGTATTCATTCCAACCCTTTCCATTGCGCCGATGCCAATGATCGTTTTTCCTGCACCGCAGGGTAAAACCAAGACTCCTGACCCACCCGTCTCTCGACCGCCATCATAAAAAAGATCCACAGCCTGCCTTTGATAATCCCGTAGGGAAAATTCTCGTCCAGTTAGATCCGTATGCCGTAATGCTATTGCTAACTTTTCACCATCAACATAACAGGCTAAATCCTCAATAGGATAACCAATTTTCACGGGATGATTGAGAAGATATTCTCCCAACTCAGCCATTCCATTTATGAGCGCTCCGCCACCTGTCAGAACTAAGCCCGCAGTGATTTTTTCGCCCAAACCATACTCTGCAACCACCTTATTGATGATAT
>JBEQCC010000427.1:0-3492 GCA_041639455.1 Pelosinus sp.
CATCTTTCTCTATAAGCTAATAACTAAAAAATTACAACTATTAATTATAATATATAATCAGAACTTACTCATCTCTTTATAATTGAACTTGTATAATGTGTTACAATTACATATAATATTAAAAGAATATGTAATGTGAGGTACAAAATTGAAAATCAATCGAATTAGCGAAATCGAAAAGTATACCCGTCAATTAGAGCACGTTTCCTTAGATCGGCTATGTGATGTCTTTAAAGTTTCGAAAAATACCATTCGAAGGGATATCAGCGAATTGGCGAAAAAGGGTGCCATAAAAAAAGTATATGGCGGTATTACAATCAATCAGAAACATGGTGTTGAATCTCGCGAACCATTCGAATCGCGTGAGATAAAATACCAGGCAGAAAAAAGCCAGATTGCAAAACTCGCAAGTGATTTAGTAGATGACGATGATGTTATTTTTATTGATTCCGGAACCACGACGATACATATGATTCCTTTCTTGGCCAATAAACAAAATATAACGATTATCACGTCCAATTTACACGCTATCATTGCTTCTATTCCCTATCCGAACTTAAATGTAATTTCTACCGGCGGAGTGCTATATCGAGGAACTAATTCCCTCACAGGTACTGGAGTGACAGCATCTCTTAAAAACTATAATATTGAAAAAGCATTTTTAGCATCAACAGGTATTTCTTTGACAAAAGGAGTAACAAATATATCGCCTCTTGAAACTGAGATAAAACGCTTTTTAATCGAAAATAGTACAAAAACTGCTTTATTAGTCGACTACACCAAAATAAACGTCGCATCCTTAATGACCTATGGCAGGTTGGAAGATTTTGATTATTTTATTACCAACACACTCCCCCCCAATGAATATGTAGACTTTTTTGCGGCAAATAATATTACCCTCTTGATCCCCTGATAGAAAACCTCTAATCCATCATAAAACTAATTCATTATCAGCCTTTTATTCTTCTTAGCAATTCATAAGCTACCGTTTGCTGCATCTTACGAATTGCCATATAAACAGACTGTAACATTTTAGTGAAAAACCACCCAGTAAAGCTATCGATTACGATTAAGATGAGAATGAAGTTTCTCCATAGAAGAGTTGATCAAGTTCTCTAATCTCGTTTGCGTAAGCCTGCATATATCTTTCAAGAAAGAAATGCAGTGTTTTTTCAGCAATTACTTCTTTAATTTTTTTCTACATCATGATCAACAGGTTTTTCACAAAAGACATGCCTGCCTTCTTTTATCGCATCTAGAGAAATTGGGGAATGGTTTACCAATTCTTCCTGCTTCAATAATACCAACCTTTAACATAACGATACCACCTTTTCATTTTATTTGAATGTAAAATAGTACGAATTCCTCATCACAACTTACAGATAGAAAAATCCCTATCTTGTTAGGTTTCACCTCAACAGGATGGGGATTTTTCTATCTGATATTATGACTTCTAAAAATATTTTTCTACAACAGCTAACGTTTCTTCTTTTATAATTTTTATTGCTTCTTCTATCTTAATTTCATAATATTCCGCTCTGAATGATTTTACAGATATATCTTTTTTATAGCCGATTCCCTTCAAAAAATAGAAAATGCTCCGTGAAGATTGATTGTATCTCCACATGTCCGCAGTTCACTAACATTTTTTAGAATCTAATTGGGGAAATCTTCATATCATTTAACTTTTCTTCAAAGCGTGCTCGGGCTCTTTTTTTTGCAAAAAAATATATAACTTGTAAAAAATTCAAATATTTTCTCTTATTTTAATTTCAAGTTTAGTATATAAATATTCTTTCTCTGGTATTTTATTAAGAAAAAAATACTCAAACAGAATTTTAATTGGCAAATATCCCTGCATTAGTGGTTCTTGTGTGATTGTAAAATTGATGGTTTTATCCTCCATTAAGGATCTGGTTTCTGGCAGCAAATCAAAACATATAAATTTCACATTATTTTTATTCAATTGGTGAAGTGCCTTTCCAACTCCTCCTATTCCTGCACCTGTCATAAAAATGGCATTTAAATTCGGATGTGCAGCCAAAAGTTCAATTGTCTTTAGATGAGAAGATTTTTTATCATAGACAATTTCTACCGTATCAATGATCTTTATGTTGGAATACTCTTTTTCAATGATTTCCTCAAAACCTGCTTTTCGTTCTTCTAATGCTTTGATATTTGCAGGCCCTGTTATGATTGCTACATCACCGCCATTAGGCAATAAATCACCAATTAGCTGTCCGGCTACACGTCCGCTTTTTTTCAAATCCTGACCGACAAAACAAATTTTGTTTATACCAGGCACATCCGTGTTGAAAGTTACAATCTTTATATCTTTCTTTGCAAGTCTATTTAATTCATTCTTTATTATTTCTTCATCTAAAGGAGCTAATGCAAGGGCACGGATGTTTTTCTTTTCTAATTCCTTTATGTATTTCAATTGCTCATCTACGTCAAACTTTTGCATAAAACAATACTCTATTATAATACCCGAATCTTTCAATTCATTATGAGCCATTTTAATACCTTTATAGATTTCTTTAAATAAGTCATTTTTCTTATTTGAGATTATGACCCCTATTTTTATAGGATTCTTTTGATAAGCCAGTACTTTGCCAGCTAAATTTACAGTATAGCCTAAGTTCTTTGCAATCTTCCTAACTTTTTCTCTTACTTCATCACTTACGCCAGGTCTATCGTTGAAAACTTTATCTACGGTACCTCTGGAAACATTGGCAGCTTCAGCTACTGATTTAATCGTAACACGCATACACTCCCACCTCGACATAAATTATATGATTGTTTGCCCAAAATTACAATCATAAAGAATAAAAAAGTGGCTACTATGATGCAAAGAAATTGTGCTACTTTATAAATTATTGACAGTCTAACATTTCGCCTCTGCTTTTATATCCGCTCTGAAACATTGTACTTGTTTACTTGTATTTCAATTAAGTACGAACTGTCACCCCTGTCTGTTGCCCCTCTCCTCCCTGGAACATTTCTTCCAATTCTTCTAATGTTTTATCCTTGGTTTCCGGCATGAATATTCTGACAAATAATATTGCACATATACCAAGACCAACGAACACAAAGAAAGTTGAAGATAAACCAAATTTACTTAAAAGTATCGGAAAGCTAAATCCTACAGCGAAATTTCCTATCCATTGGAAACACACGGACAGCCCCATGCCGGTGCCACGCATGCGTAATGGGAATATTTCCGAACACATGAGCCAAGTAATTGGCGAAACACAGCTTTGCTGAAACGCTAAAAAGGTTACAGTCAAAGCGAGTACGAGATACGGTAACAACGGTGAACTACTCATCACATTAGAGATAATAGCAATCCCCAACATACATGATGTTGTACCAACTAAACCAGCCGTCAACATTGGGCGTCTTCCTATTTTACCTACCATATACAATCCCAAGCCAGCACCAAGGACAGAAATCAAACCATTGCCAATATTGCCTATCAAAGCTGCCTGT
>JBEQCC010000428.1:0-3488 GCA_041639455.1 Pelosinus sp.
TATCGAGAAGGTTTATTATTAGGATCAGCCTGTGAAGCAGGTGAATTGATTCAAGCTATACTGCGTGGAGAAAACGACGAAGAATTACTTAGAATTGCTGAGTTTTATGATTATTTGGAAATTCAGCCTATCGGCAATAATTCTTTCTTAATCCGCGAAGGGATGGTCGCAAATGAAGAGGGCTTAAGACAAATTAATCGCAAAGTCTGCGAAATTGGTGTTAAGCTTAATAAACTTGTGGTAGCAACCTGTGATGTACATTTCTTAAACCCCGAAGACGAAGTATATCGGCGAATCATGATGGCTGGTAAAGGCTTTAGTGATGCTGATCAACAACCGCCCTTGTATTTTCGTACTACAGAAGAAATGATGAATGAATTTGTATATCTTGGCAATGACAAGGCATATGAAGTCGTTGTAGAAAATCCACGACGTATTAACGAGCTAATTGAAATAATTAAACCGATTCCTGATGAGCTTTACTCACCACAAATTCCTGGTGCTGAAGATCAAATCCGATCGATGTCCTATCATAAGGCAGAACAATTATATGGCAATCCATTGCCGCCA
The DNA here is from genome assembly GCA_041639455.1 of Pelosinus sp. Classification (GTDB taxonomy): domain Bacteria; phylum Bacillota; class Negativicutes; order DSM-13327; family DSM-13327; genus Pelosinus. The sequence goes on from JBEQCC010000428.1 coordinate 571, forward strand.
GTGGTAGCAGAACGATTAAAATATGAATTGGATGCCATTATTAATAATGGTTTTGCTGTTTTGTATCTTATTGCTCATAAATTAGTAAAAAAATCATTAGACGATGGCTATCTGGTAGGCTCAAGGGGTTCTGTTGGCTCTTCTTTTGTTGCCACTATGACAGATATAACGGAAGTTAACCCTTTGCCTCCACACTGGAGCTGCCCGAGCTGTAAATATAGTGAATTTGTTACGGATGGCAGCTATGGAGGCGGATTTGACTTGCCTGACAAAATTTGTCCACAATGCAATACTCCTACGGTAAAAAATGGCCATGATATTCCATTTGCTGTTTTTATGGGTTTTCATGGTGACAAGGTTCCTGATATCGATTTAAACTTTTCTGGACATTATCAGCCTACTGCTCATAAATATACAGAAGAATTATTTGGCAAGGACAATGTATTTCGTGCGGGAACGATTGCTACTGTAGCAGATAAAACAGCATATGGTTATGTGAAAAATTATTTTACTGATAAAGGAATTACCCCACGCAATGCTTACATTAATGCTTTGATTAATGGCTGCACTGGAGTAAAGCGAACTACTGGACAACATCCAGGGGGTATTATGGTTGTACCAAGGGATATGGATGTTCATCATTTTACGCCCATACAGCACCCTGCCGACGATAAGACTTCTGGAACAATTACCACTCATTTTGATTATCATTCCATTAGTAGCCGTTTAGTTAAGCTTGATATTCTCGGTCATGACGATCCAACGGTTATTCGAATGTTAGAGGACCTAACTGGGATTGATGCGCAAACGATCTCACTAGATGATACAGAAACGATGAGCTTATTTTCCTCAACTACTGCATTGAATTTAACACCTGCACAATTAGGTAGTACTGTTGGTACATTTGGCATTCCCGAATTTGGAACAAAATTTGTGCGACAAATGTTAGACGACACTAAACCCAAAACATTTAGTGAATTAGTACGTATCAGTGGTTTCTCCCATGGAACAGATGTATGGTTAAATAATGCCCAAGACTTGATTAAAGCAGGTACAGCCAAATTATCTGAGGCCATTTCAGCCCGTGATGATATTATGATGTACCTCATACACAAAGGTGTTGATCCTTCTTTGGCCTTTAAGACTATGGAGGGTGTACGTAAAGGAAAAGGCATAAAGCCGGAGGATGTCGCAAAATTGTGTGAGAAGAATGTACCAGAGTGGTATATTGAATCTTGCCAAAAAATTAAATATATGTTTCCAAAAGCCCATGCAGTTGCTTATGTTATGATGGCCTTTCGTATAGCGTATTGCAAAGTTCACCACCCTTTAGCTTTTTATGCTTCTTATTTTACGGTAAGAGGTACTGATTTTGATGCAGAACTTGTGTTACAGGGAGAAGTTGTATTACGAAATAAGTTAAATGAATTTGAATTAAAAGGAAATAACATAACTGCTAAAGAAAAGGGACTCGTTACTATTATTGAAATGGGTTTGGAAATGTATTTGCGTGGCTTTACTTTTCAAAGAGTTGATTTATATAAATCAGATGCAACTAAGTTCTTAGTTGTTGATAACGAACTATTACCCCCCTTATCCTCCCTACAGGGGGTGGGTGAAAATGCAGCGCATAATATTGCCCTTACACGTGAAGGAATTCCCTTTTCATCTATGGAAGACCTGAGAAACCGAGCACGTCTATCAAAAACAGTAGTGGATATATTAAAAAACCACGGTTGCCTCACTGATTTACCTGAATCGGATCAAATGATGCTTTTCGGATAATGAACAACAACAAATTAATGCGATCGATTCTAAATTTCTTGTTTAAAGCAAAATGTTATTGTAAATGCCACTATATAATGATATACTAAGTGATAGTATAAATGTTTTTTTGCGCTGAAAGAGTGGGTATAATACCCACTCTTTCAGCTTAGTGGTTATTTTAGCCTGCCAAATATAGGGTATAAGCTTACATATTTTTAGGCAAGACTAAGATAATAGAAAATATACTTAGGCTAGGAGGCTTTGTATGCCAAAAGAGCATATTGAGAATTTAATAGAGAATATTGTTCAAGATATTGTCGCTAACAGTCTAATTGAATTAGTAGATGTAGAATATATCAAAGAACGCGAATGGTATCTTCGCATCTTTTTAGATAAAGAAGGCGGTATTGAAATTGAAGACTGCCATTGGGTAAGTGAGCAGCTTGAAGCAAAATTAGAAGAGCTTGACCCTATTAAAGAAAGTTACTATTTAGAAGTTTCTTCGCCAGGACTTGACCGTGCTTTAAGAAAAGACAGGGATTTTGTCCGTCACATTGGCGATAAAATTGAAATTACTACATTTGCACCAATTAATGGTCAGAAACGTATCGTAGGTACATTAAACAATTTAAATAATGGTAATATCAGCATTGATATTGATGGTGTTGAAATGATCATTCCACGCAATCAAACTTCACAAGTTAGATTATTTGTTGATTTTTAATACGCAAAATTGAATAGGAGGAATTTAGGTGAACGCAGAATTTATGCAGGCTTTTGAACAATTAGGCAAGGAAAAGGGGATTGCCCCTGAAGTCTTGTTTGAGGCAATAGAAGCAGCACTTATCTCAGCTTACAAAAGAAACTTTAGCTCAGCTCAAAATGTACGGGTATCATTAGAGCGCACAACAGGTGAAATTCATGTTTACGCCCGCAAAGCAGTTGTTGAGGCAGTAACCGATTCACGTCTGGAAATTGATCTCACTGAGGCAAGATTATTAGATATACGCTATGATTTAGAAGATATTGTCGAGGTCGAAGTTACACCAAAAAATTTTGGACGAATTGCAGCTCAAACAGCCAAGCAGGTAGTAGTGCAACGTATTCGGGGAGCGGAACGTGGTATTATTTATGATGAATTTTCAAATAGA
>JBEQCC010000429.1:0-3433 GCA_041639455.1 Pelosinus sp.
CCTGCCGAGCACCGGGAAAATGCTCAGAAAGTGTCCATAATCGGGTCGGGTCCGGCCGGACTTAGCGCTGCCGGCGATCTAGCCAAGTTAGGGTACAAGGTCACGGTATTTGAAGCCTTGCATTTGCCCGGCGGCGTTCTGATGTATGGAATTCCGGAGTTTCGTCTGCCCAAGGCCATTGTTCAGGGAGAAATAGATAATCTTCGCAAACTTGGGGTGGAGTTTGTCGTAAACGCAGTGATTGGCCGAACCTTTACCGTAAATGAATTAATGGAAGAGGAAGGCTTTGATGCTGTATTCATCGGTACTGGGGCAGGCTTGCCGCATTTCATGGGTGTGCCCGGTGAAAATCTCAATGGAGTTTACTCCGCCAATGAATTCTTGACCCGCTGCAATCTTATGAAGGCCTACCGTTTCCCGGAATGTGACACGCCTATCCACGTAGGAAAAAATGTCGCGGTGGTCGGTGGGGGAAATGTGGCGATGGATGCCGCAAGAACCGCCCTGCGCCTTGGCGCCGAGCATTCCTATATCGTTTACCGCCGTTCAGAGGATGAACTGCCTGCCCGGTTGGAGGAAGTCCACCATGCCAAGGAAGAGGGTATCGAATTTAAATTTTTAACAGCACCTGTCGCTGTATTAGGCAATGAAGAAGGCTGGATGACCGGTCTCAAATGTGTCCGCATGGAGCTTGGCGAGCCTGATGAATCTGGCCGGCGCAGACCGATAGAGGTTCCAGGTTCTGAATTTGTCATTGAGGCAGATACCGTTATTGTTGCAATTGGTCAAGGACCAAACCCTCTGGTGCAGTCAACGACCAAGGGTCTTGAGACTAACAAAAAAGGAAATATCGTTGCCCATGATGAGACCGGGGCAACCAGCAAACCGGGAGTTTTTGCGGGCGGAGATATCGTTACAGGCGCCGCCACTGTTATTTTAGCCATGGGCGCCGGTAAGAAAGCCGCCTTGGCGATTGACCAGTATCTTAAAAGAGCCTGAAAAACCGCTCTGTCCTGACTATCCAAACACCGGACTTTCCCGTCCGTAGAAATTTTAACCCGGAATCTCCTAATCGTTGATGTAGTCTTTATTGGGAAGAGGCTGTGACATTATAAAATAAAACCTATAGTTATAGACACTTTTTATCAGTGTCTATTCCATAGGTTTTTTTCTAATATGATTTTAATTGATGTCTAACTTCATACTATGTATAAAGAAAATGGCCAGCACAGTCATAGCACATTCCCCCTCATTGCTCTAACGATTCAACCACGCAGTTGATCATTACTCGCTCTTTAGGACGTCCTTTAGGTCAATCCCATTCTTTTTTATGCGATATTGCAGGTTTTGTCTGCTCACACCTAAAATTCGTGCAGTTTTAGAGATGTTGCCGCCATTATTCCTCAGTGCTTTGCGCAGAACCCTGCACTCAACATCTTGAATGATACTGTTCCATGAAGAATTGCATGGAATATCGCTGACTCCCCCGTTTACTTTGAGCAAGATATGCTCCGGAATGTAAGAAGGTGTAATCACAGATATATCCACAGGTAGAATGTTCATAGCATACTCGATCGCATGTTGTAACTCCCGCACATTGCCGGGCCAATCATAAGCATAAAATATTTCAAAAGTAGCGATATCGATATCACAGACATTTTGCGGCAGCTTTCGGTTCAAATTGAGAATAAAGTTTTTGCACAGTAAAGGAATATCCTCTTTACGCTCGCGCAGGGGTGGAAGGTTGATGGTGATGACGCCCAAGCGGTAAAAAAGATCCTGTCTCAATAAATTTTCCGCGATGGCCTGGTAAGGCGGAATATTAATATTGGAGAGCACTCTGACATCGACATGTATTTCCATTGCGCCTCCGACACGACGAACCATGCCGTCTTGAAGGACGCGCAGAAGCTTCGATTGCAATGTGATGTTCATCGAGTTTATCTCATCCAGAAACAGCGTACCGGTGTCGGCCTGCTCAAAAAGACCTTCCCTGCGCTCCGCACCAGTGTAAGCACCCTTTTCTGTCCCAAATAGCAAGGCTTCCAACAAGTGCTCAGGAATGGCAGCGCAGTTGATCGCCAGAAACGGTCGGCCAGTACGCTGGCTGGCATTATGGATACTTTGTGTCAGCAGTTCCTTACCGGTTCCTGTCTCTCCATAAATCATGACAGATGAATCGGAACGAGCTATTTTTTGGCATTTTCTCACTACGTTGTTCATCGCTGAACTGGTATAGATGATATCCTTGAACTGATATTTTACCGTCCAGGTGGTATTGGACTTGCTCTTGGAGGAACCGGATTGTTCCAGCAATTTTCCTTGAAGATCGATAATTCGCCTGTTTAATTCATCAATCGTAGACCAGTCTTTCATAACGCTGAAACCGCCAAGGATATGGCCGGCATCAATAATAGGATAATTATTGCAAACAATGTCGACATCTTTTCCATAACATGTCGTGTAATGTTGGCGGAGGTTTAGCAGCGGCCGCTTTTCAGCAATCACCTGCGGTATGGCAAGATAGCTGTCATCCGCCATTTGATAGACGCTTGAAAGCTTCTTGCCAAAAATGTTTTCCGTCAACAAGGAGTCCATCTTTACAGCTGCGTCGTTGAGCTGCAAGATACAGCCATATTCATCACACAAGATCACAGAATCGGTGATTTTGTTGAAAATTTGCACAAACATATCATGACGTATATCCTTGGTGGCATCACGAAAAACAACCAGCCGCGTTTGCGGTGGTATATCTGTCAAAACTGGGGCAGGGCACTGGGAAAGGTATTCATTGAAGCTGATAATACCGTAAGACGTGCCGCTGTCTTTATGACAAAGGAACGGCGCAATCAGTTCGAGCGACTGGCCTTTTATCTTCCCCTCACCATGCAACAGGCTGTCACCGGTCTCGTTAATTTCCACAACGATATTGTTTTCGGACACCAAAACGGCGCCCAACCCACAGCAGGAGAGAACGTCCATAACCTCGTAATATTTCATAATATTCACCAATTTTTTTATTTTTAATAATTTACATTTCTATTGGGTCATCATACAAGAAAAGTTTTACTATTTTTTCGATAATAGCGAAATTCCTACTTCATTATGTATAGCATAGTATATTATAAGTTGGTGGCAGACTGCAAGACATGTTTCCCTGAAGAGTAAACTCTGATCAACAGCCGAGAAAGGCGCTAATGAACCATAAAAACTCCCAATTGGGGTTCGTACTGCACTTACGATAACTACTTCACGCATAAAAAACACCCCACTTTATTAAAACTTTATTTATCATTGTCTATAACAGTCCTTTGTTTTTTGCTTCTTCCATCAGCGATACGCGAAAATCTGGATGAGCTATTGCGAGCAGTGCTTTGCATCGCTCCCGAATAGTCTTACCACGCAGGTTGGCAATTCCGTATTCTGTAACAAC
>JBEQCC010000430.1:0-1429 GCA_041639455.1 Pelosinus sp.
TATTAATAATATACGTTTATGATCAACAAGAATATCATTAATAGCTTCAATAATGCGATGCCAAGCTCCTGTTCCAACAATGGCATCAACCTCTGGAATTTCATCCAGCAACTCTTGCTGATAGCGCTGACCAAGGCATCCAGCCACAATTAAACATTTACAATTGCCATGTTTTTTATAATCAGCCATTTGAAGAATAGTGGATATCGATTCTTCTTTTGCTGAATCGATAAAACTACATGTATTGATGATAAGAATATCAGCTTCATGGGGATTATCAGTTATTTTAATATTATTGGTGGCTAATAGTCCTAGCATAACTTCTGTGTCTACCAGATTTTTAGCACATCCCAGGCTTATAAACCCGGCTTTTAACATGGATGTTCCTCCTAGATTATAGATAAGATTTTTATTTTGGAGCGAGTCGCACTGTAGTTATCCATTTATCAAGTAGTTGACTTTTTTGTTCAATTGAAAAAGTTTCTTTTTTATCCAAAAGCTTAATGCGTTTTGTATCATAATATTTATAAATGAGTGTTTCTGGATTTGTAGGAATCAAATAAAAACTGCTTGTATACAAAATACTGTGGGCAGCATCTTGTAGCAACCAATCCATAAATTGCTTAGCTTCTGTTTCATTTTTTGCGCCTGTAACTAATGCAGATCCAGTTAATACAAAAGAGGTACCATCTTCCGGATATAATAATGTTATAGGAAATTTGTCATTCATATAACGTATTGTTTCGCTCTGAGTTGCAATGGCAATATCTACCTCACCCATTCCAGCCATGCGTACAGGGGTAGATAGAAATTTAGCATATTGAACAATTTGGGGATGAAGCTTTTTTAGATAAGAAAATGCTTCGGACTCTCCAGTTGCAGATACTAAAGTATAAAATAAATTAGCAGAAGCTTCTGCTGCTAAGAAGTCAGTTATACCAATACGATATTTACTATCTTGAGTGAGATCACTCCATTTACTTGGCACTTTAGGAAGGGTATTTAAGAAATCACGATTCGCTGCAAAAACCATAGGATCATACCAGATACCTGTCCAATAATTGTTTTCTTCCTTAAATCGTTCTGGTATAATATCTGTCTGTTCAGAAGCATATGGTTTTAGTACATTTATTTTTTTGATCTGTTCTAAAAGTGCACTGTTGGCAATAATAATGTCAGCATTAGGCGCAGCCATTTCTACTCTAATCTTTGTTAGTAAATTTGCTTCTGAAAGAGGCACAAGGTTTACACGTACTTTTTGCGTTTTTTCATATTCCTGAGCCAATATTGATAATTGCTCTATTGGCAACGTAGTATAAACATTAATATTTTTAATATTCTTCTCAGGGTTTTGTTTATCAGCATAACCTTGGAGGGATGTACTCCCAGTGACTATAGTAACTAGTACAAAGAAGGAGATTAATAAAAC
>JBEQCC010000430.1:1439-3462 GCA_041639455.1 Pelosinus sp.
AAGCAATCCAAAACTTCTCCGCAAAATTGATTGAGATTATTTTGTTGGCCGAATGCTCATGTTTGATGATTAATTATATCACTCTCAATTCGTAGTGCCATTTAATATTGTAATGCTATTTTAAGTCGTTTACATTTCTTTTGTCTTAGTATTATCTGAAAATAATGGACTTATGTGAGCAAGGATGAATGAAAGAAAAGTAAAAGCAGCTATAACAAATTATAGTTGCCTCTACTCCCATTACGAGTGACTCCTAGAATGTTTCTTAGCGTTATTCTTGGGCTGTGTAGTGAATTTTTTTTTTGTGTTTCTACTACTATTATTTTTACTTGTGGTAGTACGATGTTGTTTATGATTTGCATTGTGCGGCGGATGAATAAGGCACTTCGGTCCATAGCCAATAAGATCCTGACGATTAGCCTTCGTCAGTGCCTCGTATACTAGATTATAATTTTTAGGATCACGGTATTGCATTAACCCTCGTTGCATTTTCTTTTCATGTATATCTTTAGCTACATAGACTTTTTCATTTGTAAATGGGTTGATACCGGTATAATAAATACAAGTAGATAAGCTGCCTGGGGTTGGAATAAAATCTTGTACTTGTTCTGGTCGATAATTCAGATCGCGGATGAACTCTGCTAATTCAATCGCTTCCTTAAGCCCAGATCCAGGATGGCTAGACATAAAGTAAGGAACCAGGTATTGTTCTTTTCCTATTCTTTCATTTACGCGCTTATAAGCCTGCATGAATTTTAAATAAACACCTTTTCCTGATTTCCCCATCAAATTAGTAACTTTAGACGAAATGTGCTCTGGTGCTACTTTAAGTTGACCACTAATATGATGCTCACATAGTTCACGTAAAAATTCTTCGTTGCTCGGATCTGCCATTAAATAATCGTAACGTAGTCCAGATCGAATAAAAACTTTTTTTACACCTGGTAAAGCTCGTAATGTGCGTAATAATGTTAAGTAATCAGTATGGTTCGTCATTAATTCTTTGCAAGGGGTTGGAGCTAAGCATTGCTTTGCTTTACAAGTACCGCGCTCAGATTGTTTTTGACAGGATTGTATGCGAAAGTTAGCAGTAGGACCACCAATATCGTGAATATAACCTTTAAAATCAGGCATAGCAATGATTATCTTAGCTTCATTTAAGATAGATTCATGACTCCTGCTTTGAATAATACGTCCTTGATGAGAGACAATTGCACAAAATGAACACCCGCCAAAACAGCCACGATGGCTGACCAAACTAAATTTTACTTCTTGAATTGCCGGCACTCCACCAGATTTTTCGTAAATTGGATGATAGGTGCGTTGATAAGGAAGATCATAGATCTCATCCATCTCTTCTGTAGTTAGCGGCAAAGCAGGCGCATTTTGTACGATAGAAAATTCACCATGATTCTGTACAAGCGTTTTACCGCGGATAGCATCCTGCTCTTGGTATTGAATTTTGAATGCCTGGCTAAAGGCTTGTTTGTTTGTATTTACATCATCGTAGCCAGGCGTTTCAATATAATTCCATAAATGTTCAATGGAATCAGTCTTATAACAAGTACCCTGTACGTTACGAATATCGGAGATCTTGAATCCTTGTCGTAATTGCTCAGCAATTTCTTTTAATTGTTTTTCACCCATGCCATATATTAAAATGTCAGCTCTGCTATCAATTAAAATAGAGCGCCGGATACTATTTGACCAGTAATCATAATGAGCAAATCTCCTGAGACTTGCTTCAATGCCTCCAATAATAAGCGGTATGTCTTTCCAGACTTCCCGAATTCGGTTGCAATAAACAATGGTGGCCCTGTCAGGACGGCAACCTGCTTTTCCACCAGGTGAATAATTGTCTGTACTACGAAATTTTTTGGCAGCAGTAAATTTATTCAACATCGAATCCAAATTTCCAGCGGATACTAATACGCCTAAAAGAGGTTTTCCCATTTTTTTAAAATCTGATGTTGAGCGCCAGTCTGGTTGAGAGATAATGCCCACACGATATCCATACTTTTCT
>JBEQCC010000431.1:0-3461 GCA_041639455.1 Pelosinus sp.
GAGTAGCTCATTTTAAAATATTAATGATAAACAGGAGTTTAAAAAAATGACAATTGCCACGCCTTACTACCTGATTGATGAAAAAAAACTGTTGCGGAACTTACAGATCATTCAGCAGGTGCGCCAGCTTTCCGGAGCCAAGTCGGTATTGGCCCTAAAATGCTTTTCTACCTGGAGTGTATTTGATTTGATGCAGCAATATATGGATGGAACCACCTCCAGTTCTTTGTATGAAGCACGCTTAGGACATGAAAAATTCGGTAAGGAGACTCATGCGTATTGTGTGGGATATTCACGGGAGGATATCCAGGCTGTAACCGAATTTGCTGATAAAATTATTTTTAATTCTGTTTCCCAGCTGGACCGATATTACGATGTGGTCAAATCAGCTAAATTGGGCTTGCGCGTTAATCCGGGAATTAGCCATTCCCATTTTGATTTAGCCGATCCAGCCCGCAAGCATTCAAGGCTGGGTGTTGTTGACAAGCAGATATTGGCACAGCAACTTCATCGTCTTAACGGTTTAATGTTTCATTATAACTGTGAAAATGATGATGTGGATGCTTTTTCAAAGCAGCTTGACTTCATTGGTGAATACTATGGGGATATGCTGAAACAATTACAATGGGTAAGTCTTGGCGGCGGATTGTATTTTACCAAAGAAGGGTATCCAATCGAAACCTTCTGCAAGAAATTAGCTGACTTTGCTAAAGTATTTGATGTTCAGGTATATTTAGAACCAGGTGAAAGTGCGATTACTGGCTGTGCAGAGCTGGTTACCAGTGTAGTTGACTTGGTTCATAATGAAATGGACATTGCCATTGTTGATGCCTCTGTGGAAGGACATATGTTAGATTTATTAATATATAGACTGTCTGCCAAGGTTGATGAGAGTGATACCGGAAAGTATCAATATATGGTTGCCGGTCGATCTTGTTTAGCAGGAGATGTTTTTGGCACATACCATTTCCAAGATAAACTGCAAATTGGCAGTGAAATTCGGTTTGCGGACGCGGCCGGCTATACGATGGTAAAGAAGAATTGGTTTAATGGGCTTAAGATGCCGGCTATTGCTGTGCGGCGGTTGGATGATACTGTAGAAGTGATCCGCAGATTTAGTTATGCAGATTTCTTAAATAGTTTATCATAAAAAAATTGTAGTACAAGTAAGGGAGGAAAAAATGAAAAAAAATGTTTTAATTGTAGGTGCTGGGGGAGTGGCTCATGTAGTTGCTCATAAATGCGCGATGAACAACGATGTCTTAGGAGATATTTGCATAGCTTCTCGGACCCAGCAAAAGTGTGAGGCAATCATCGAAAGTGTACTGCGCAATGGTCACTTAAAAGATTCAACGAAAAAACTGTATTCCCGTGAAGTAGATGCTCTAAATATTCCATCTTTGGTGGAGTTAATTAAAGAAACCAAATCAGAAATTGTTATTAATGTAGGTCAGTCCTATATTAATATGTCCGTTCTAGAGGCATGTATTGAAGCCGGTGTTGTGTATATGGACACCGCAATTCATGAAGAACCGGATAAGGTTTGTGAAAATCCGCCTTGGTATGCGAACCATGAGTGGAAACGCAAAGAACGCTGTGCTGAGAAAGGGATTACGGCAATCTTAGGTATTGGCTTTGATCCTGGTGTAGTAAATGCCTGGTGTGCATTAGCGCAAAAGGAATACTTTGATACCATTGATACCATTGATATCTTGGATGTTAATGCTGGCAGCCATGGCAAGTATTTTGCCACTAATTTTGATCCAGAGATTAATTTCCGAGAATTTAAAAAGGTATGGACTTGGATAGATCGTAAATGGGTGCTGCAGAAAGTTCACTCCATACGTGTAGATTATGATTTTCCTGTGGTGGGATCATGTCCCGTATACTTGACAGGACATGATGAGCTGCATTCTCTATCTAAGAATATTGACGCAAATTCCATTCGTTTTTGGATGGGTTTTGGTGACCATTACCTTAATGTATTTTCCGTTTTGACCAACATTGGTCTTACTTCGGAAAAACCAGTGAAAATAACAGAAGGTGTGGAGATCGCGCCTCTTAAAATATTAAAAGCCCTGCTGCCAGATCCATCTTCATTAGCTCCTGGTTATACTGGCAAAACCTGCATTGGCAATTACATCAGCGGCACCAAGAATAATGAACCAAAAGCAATCTTTATTTATAATATTTGTGATCATGCTGAGTGTTACCAAGAAGTAGAATCCCAGGCAATCAGCTATACGGCAGGGGTACCGGTAGCAGCGGCAGCGATATTAGTTGCCCGGGGCGAGTGGGATGTAAAACATATGGTAAATGTTGAAGAACTAGAGGCAAAGCCGTTTATTGATTTACTTGATACAATGGGTTTACCTACTGAAGTTAATGAGGCTCCAGTGGCATTTACACCGCCGATAATTGAATCATTAGAGTCTGTTTGATGATATACGGGAACCTCTTATGGATACCAAAAGTATTCACAAGAGGTTCTTTCTTATTATCTCCTTAAGTTAAGGCTTTTATGAAAATGAAAATTAATTCTTTAAATGAGATCTTAGATAGCGTTAAGGAGGCTGAAGATGGGAAAGTACTGTTTTGGAGCGTTTTTACTATTATTTTCCTTTATTGGAATTAGTGGGGGATGCTCACCACAACCTCAGCAAGTTCATCTAGCTTCTTCGGAACAAAAGCGCGATAAGTTGATTATTGCTGGATCCGGCAGCAATCTTGCAGTGACAGAAAAGTTATTAGCAGCTTTTCAGGAAGAGAAACAAATGAATATCGAAATTCCAGGTAGTATTGGCTCTGGTGGAGCTATAAGCGGTGTAGCGAATGGCAGCATTGATCTAGGACTTACCTCAAGACCACTTACTGAGATCGAAAAAGCAGGAGGATTAAAAGAGATCCCTTATGCTCGTTCTGGTATTGGTGTAGCAGTAGGTCCTGATGTTCCTGATGATAATATCAGCTATGAGGATTTAGTTGAAATCTATAGAGGTAATAAAACTACATGGTTCAATGGTGCATCAATCGTGGTTTTTGTCATGTATGAGAAGGATAGTACCAATGAAGTGGTAATGCGAGAAATCCCTGGTTTTAAAGAGGTGTTGCTTGATTCTTTGCGCAATCATCGCTGGCAGGTATTTTATAATCAACAAGCCCAAGAACAGGCTCTTACTAAAGTACCTCACTCTCTGGGCTTTATAAATATGCCAGCTGCATTGGAAGGAGTAAAGGTACTTAAGGTTAACGGCATAACAGCATCTCGTGAAAATGTGCTGGATGGTAGCTATAAACTCTGTAAAACCTTAAACTTTGTGTATCGAGAGCCGATTGATCCTCAGATGCGTATCTTTATTGATTTTACTTTTTCTCAGCAAGGAAGAAACATCTTGCTAGGTTATGAATGTATTCCTTTAAGTAAGTGAGGCTATGAATTTGAGATTCCTGTCTAAACACTT
>JBEQCC010000432.1:0-3400 GCA_041639455.1 Pelosinus sp.
GTTTGGTGCCGGAATGTTTGGGGCTGCTATAGGAGCATTGCCAGCGTTCATCTTGATGGGATTTTTTATCTTGATAGGAACAATAAGCGCCAGGCCAGGGATTAAGACCTCTAACCAAATTGTGAATGGCAACTGCTGATTCTTGCCAATTGATACATTCTAATTCCCTTGTCAACATAGAAGCATAGGTAGCCTCTTCATTATTTTGTGCAAGACGTGGGGCTTTCTTATCCACAATTAATTTCATTGTCTCACTAAGTACCTTGGCACCAATAACTTTTAACTTATCATGAATATCGCCAGTAGTATCCATTTCAGAAATGGATACTTTCTCCTTTAATATCATGTCCCCTGTATCCATGCCACTATCCATAAACATTGTGGTGACACCAGTTACTTTATCACCTTTAATAATTGACCAATGGATAGGTGCAGCTCCCCGATATAAAGGTAATAAAGATGCATGCACATTTATACAACCCAAAGGGGGTAAATCTAATAGCGTTTTAGGCAATAACTGTCCAAAAGCGACAACAACAATGATATCAGGTTTTAAAGAAAATAGCACATCTTGAAATGCAGAATCTTTTACTCTATTAGGTTGCAATACAGGTAAGTTATAGGAAATTGCAGCCTGCTTCACCGGGGACTCCGCCAGTTTTTGTCCTCGCCCTTTAGGTCGATCAGGCTGAGTTACCACTGCAACAACATTATATTCTTCTTTAACTAATGTATCTAAACAAGGAACAGCAAAATCTGGCGTCCCCATAAATACAACTCTTAATTTTGACATCTCAATTACCCCTTATGAATGGTTTTTGCTTTTTCAATAAATAATATGCCATCCAAATGATCAATTTCATGCTGTAGGGCTCTAGCTAACAAACCAGTCCCTGTAATAGTTATATTTTTACCAAAACGATTTAACCCTGTAACGGTAACTTCAGAAAACCTCTCAACTTCACCAAAAACCCCAGGGACACTTAAACATCCTTCATTACCTAATTCACAACCTTCACTTTTTGTAATAATTGGATTTATTAATTCGATCAGCTCGTCATCCACATCCAAAACAATAACCCTAAGAGATACGCCAACCTGCGGAGCGGCTAATCCAACTCCATCAGCATTATACATAGTTTGAGCCATATCATCAATAAGTTTCCTTATTTTTTTATCAACGCGAGCTACAGGCTCAGCTATTTCTTTTAATACTTTGTCACCAGCTTTTCTAATTTCCATACAGTTATAATACCCTCCTACCTTGGATAAATCCTGCCCAAATTTTATCATAGAACTGTACAAAAATCCACGTCTATACTAAACAAATTATTCTAGATGATACTAACAGGTTCCACATCAATCATAACATCTGGACGTATGGTTAATCCCATAGAGGCTATGTGAGTCCTCACACTAGTGAGATCCTTTGCTTTTATAATAATATTCATACGAAATATATCATTGACTTTAGCAATCGGAGCGGGAAACGGCCCTATTATTTCCACAGTCTTACTTTCCGCTATTAAACTTTGCAATTCTTTGATTATTTGATCAGCCTGGCTGCGAGCCAAACTTTCTTCTTTAGCCTGAACTGTTAATTTTATGATTTGACCATAAGGTGGATAACAAAGCGCTTTACGATACACAATCTCAGCTTCATAAAAACTTTGATAATCCTGATTAGCTCCTGCCTGTACTGCATAGTGCTCAGGATTATAAGTCTGCACTACGACTTTTCCTGCTTTATCACCGCGACCTGCACGACCTGCTGCCTGAGTTAGCAACGCATATACACGCTCCGCTGCTCTAAAATCCGGCAAATTTAAGATACTATCAGCTGCTATAATGCCAACCGCCGTCACATTTTTCACGTCATGCCCTTTAGCCACCATCTGCGTCCCCAGTAAAAGATCATATTCTCCTTTAGCAAATGCCTCTAAAATACGATCATAGGCCATTCTTCCACCTGTTGTATCCTGATCCATTCGCACTACGCGAATATGGGGAAAAGAGGTTACTATTTCTTCTTGCAGCTTTTGTGTGCCGGTTCCAAAAAACCGAATATAGCGGCTATTACATTCAGGGCAAATATCCGGAACCGTTTCAATACACTGGCAATAGTGACACTTCAGCTTCTTCCCTACAGAATGATACACAAGAGAAATATCGCAATGCTTACAACGTACAATATGTCCACATTCCCGACACATGACGAAGGTGGCATAACCACGACGATTCAGTAAAATAATTACTTGTTCTCCACGACTTATAGTCTCTTGCAGCAGCTCTTGTAAAGGAAGTGATATGACACTTCGTCTCTTCTTACGCAATTCTTCCCGCATATCAACGATAGTGACTTCAGGCAAATTTGCATTAGCAATGCGATTTGACATAAGTAACAAGGTATGTTGACCCATTTGAGTCTGAAAATAAGTCTCAATTGCTGGCGTAGCGCTGCCCATAATGACCACCGCTCCAGACAAAGTAGCTCTCATAATAGCAACTTGTCTTGTATGATAACGGGGTGTTTCTTCTTGTTTGTATGTAAATTCATGCTCTTCATCCATAATAATAATACCCAGATCTGGCAAAGGCGCAAAAATAGCAGAACGTGCACCAATTACAATACCAGCTTGCTTGCCTCGAAGTCGCTGCCAAGCATCATAACGTTCACCAGTAGACAATTTACTATGCATCACAACAACATCACCACCAAATCTAGCTTTAAATCTTGAGACAATTTGGCTGGTAAGAGCAATCTCAGGAACAAGAACAATGGCTTGGCGATTTTTTTGACGCACAGCCGCTACCGCTTCAATATACACCTGTGTCTTTCCACTGCCAGTAATACCATGCAGTAAAATCGATTGAAACTCCTTTGCTTCCATCTTTGGCATAATTTTTTCTAAAGCTTGCTGCTGCTCTACTGTTAATGATATATCATTCCTTGCTTTACATATATCCGCATAACTATCACGTACTACTTGAACTTTTTCAAGTTTTATAAGACCGTCCTGTACTAATTTTTTTACAGTGTCATGGCTTGTATTACTCTTTTTCAATTCATCAGATGCCAATTGCCCGTGATCTAGCAAGTATTGCAGCAAACGGCATTGTGCTGGCTTTTTTGCCAACTTGTTAATTTGCTCTCGAGTTGCTTCGGCATCCGTTAGTAAACTCATTACCGTTTTATAACGGTGTGTACCCATTTTTTTTGCAATTGATTCAGCGACTACAATCTTATTTCTCACTAAGTATCTTATCGCTTTTAAAACACTTGGGCCAAATTTCTTTTCCAGTTTAACGGAAAGAATAGGGCTGTGCGTCTCTATATATGACAGCACTTGGCTATATTCTGGATATTTAGCAGATAAGGCAGCCAGTGTTGTTTCTGTGC
>JBEQCC010000433.1:0-2555 GCA_041639455.1 Pelosinus sp.
TGCACCCTCTTACCGTAGGTATGCATGTTCACAACCTATTAATACGCTGTCGCAAAGTCTATAGATAGACCCCGCAGTTCTAAGTTCTCTCAGAAATATGCTTGGCTTTTACTTTAGGCTTTATAGCGTCTTAACGACCATTTTCCGTTAAATAAACTTTTACCCTCATCATAATAAACCTGCTTACCCATGATCTTACAAGTATAGCGTATACCTACGCCGCCACTTTTTAATAATGCAGCTTGGCGCACATTGATTAGGCGATCAACAGTCTTTATGTCCATCTACCATCTAGGCTCTTAGAGAGCAAATTCTCTCCTTTATCACGATGTTCCTCTATACCACCTTCTAGGTGTGTCTCGGTGTACTGAATAGAATTTTCAACTGATCCGGAACGCTTCAGTTCTTGGAATAATTTTAATCGATTCTCGTCAGATAGTTTTTCAACAAATTTATTGATCTCTGACCATTCATCTATGTGATCAGCCATATTGTACCTCCTTTGATGATAGCTTTGCATTTAGTATGCCCTGGTTTCTATAATTCTAAAAATAATTCTTACTGACACGTTCACCAAGCCTACGATTATCCCATAATTAGTGATCCTTGAGCTTTATGTAGTACCGCATGACTGAGTTCATGATCCATGACAAAATTTTGTTTTTTTCCTAATGTAGAGTCTAATAGAATTACGGTAACCTCATAACTACTATCATGAAAGAAAAAGCCATTTAAGAATCTATTAAGTTCTGTTTTATATACGTGAATATTTCTTTTTTTCGCTATTCCGTATTTGACCACTCGCAAGCTAGCGGCCATGAGAGACCTTTCTCGTCAACAAGCCGATAGACTTCACTGATGGTATTGTGAGAGCATTTGACACTACCAGCCACTTGACGCTGACTGTAATCCAAGCTTCGCAATCGTAGAATTTCGCGATAATTTAACCATGATTATCGTCCTCCATAATAAATTTACACATTTTGATGTGTATAAACCTATTATAGAAGGAAAGTAGGACTGGCTCCCTGCTCCGTGAAAGTGGCTCTAAGAGTGAAATTCAAGATGCAAATTTAACTCTGTTATAAAAACAGAATCTGCAACTTATTAGAAGAACTTCTTACATCTATAGATATTTTCTTATTAATTTTTCAGAAAGCGTAATAGCATACAACCACTAAAAAGCCCTCCGACAAAACGCCGGAAGGCCTGAATTAACTGGAGCGGGTGAAGGGATTCGAACTCTCGACCCACGGCTTTGGGAATTGGAGAAAATGTGTTTTGGATGATCTATCTCTTTTTTTAAGTCCATAAAATCAGGCATGTGCAGCTTACATTTTCTATCCAGTCCACGCCTTCCATCTTGTAATAATGCGAATCGGTCCGCAGATATAGTACGCTCTATATGTATATTTAACTTATAACAGCCAGCTATACTCCTGCCGTGTATCCAAAATTGCATCCACATACACCGTATTTTCCTTAATCTGATAAACTAAAAGGTACTTTTTTTCAAGCAGAAGTTTTCGATATTTCCCTGCAAAAATCATCGGGTCAGTCAACCACGGACTCCTTTCAGGAAACTGCTCTAATGACCTAGTCTGTTGCTGAAAAGCATCAATAAGCCGCAGCGCTGCTGTTTCACTAACCTGTGCCAGAAACCGGGTATGAGACACTAACATTTGTGTTGCTTCATCAGAAATGACAACGTTATACTTTTTATTTTCGCTGTCCATCCAGAACCTCCCGGACAGCAGCTTTCATCATAGTGGATACTTCGTCTATGGAGTGACCAGACCTTCCTTTCAGCCTGCCTTCCTCAACGGCAAGCAAATTTTCTCGCAGTCGTAACATGCTTTCCCGTCTTGCAAAAGCTTCAATATCCATAACTACAAGATCACCCTCACCGTTCTTCGTCAGATAAACAGGCTCCCCCGAACGTTTACACAGTGCAGATATCTCATTGTAGTTCTTACGAATTGCCGCAGAGGGCTTTATATTCATCATGCAAATCATCTCTCCTTGGATAGCAGTTATATATCCTTATTATATGCTTATTTTACTACTAAAAATCAATTTCGTCTAGAGCATACCCTCTAATGTATTCTTAATCGATAGCCACATCACATACAGCCAAATGAATTTGTAGCCTTATCACCAATAGATCCCAGCTCTTTTTAGAACTTTCTCATCCTCGCTTTTTTCATGCTCACGCTTTCCAAAAAGTTCATCAACTCTAGCAACTGCGGGATCAAACCAATCAGCCTTTTTCTTTGCCCAATCGATCCACGCCAAAGTTTTATCATCCAGTCCGTATTGATTTCTCAATGCTTCAATTGCCGCAACATAAGTTCTTATACTACAAGCAGTATCATAGTCACGTGCCGCATTTGTCAATGCTATTGTGTATTTTGAAAACCGACATAGCCAAGGAACTCTATTTAAATTGTGTGTTTCCTGTATATCGGCCTTCACTGGTATACATTCCTTAGCAACTAATAATTAAACTACTGAAAGCAAATTTCATAAATAACATTATCAACGTATATACCGCT
>JBEQCC010000433.1:2565-3454 GCA_041639455.1 Pelosinus sp.
TACCGCTATTTACACAATAAGAAATGCAGCCTACCTAATTTAAAGGTAGACTGTTACAATGCTATTTATTAGTAAGCGGTATTACTTCAAAACTGATAATCTTATTAAATAAAAGATATTCCTTACTGTCAATTTTACTAAGAGCATAGCTCAAGTATCGGTACTTACATGATAATTAATCCATTTAACGAAACTATCAATATCAGCCATAGGCAGCCGATACTCTCTCTCGCTAGAATCATTTATAGTAACTCTCAATAATGCTTGTCCAGTTGGCACCTGTGCAGCAACAGGCGTCGCAGAAGCTTCATTTGAATTTGCACTTTCGTTGCCATCACTATTTACTGCAGTTACCACGTAGTAATAGGTAGTGCCATTGGTTACTGTATTATCAATGTATCTTGTAGCAATTACATTGGTAGCAATAGTTATATATGGACCACCTGCAGTGGTTGAGCGTTTAACATTGTAGCCGGTAGCGCCAGCGATGGCATCCCATGAAAGGGTAACTTGGGAGCCGCCTGCTGTTGCGATTAAATTAGCTGGTGCTGTTATAGATGGTGGCATATATGGTTTTAACGTCCCTGTATCATCAATATCAATAGCGTCAACAACCAATCCAAAATCACTATTATCCTTTTGAAAAATTTCCACATAGTGCTCTGTTAAAAGTAAATCTGTCTTTTCAAAAAGCAACAATGCACGCAGACCATTGCCTGGATTTATACTAAAACTATATTCAATACCATCAATCTTAATATATGCATATTGAGGATAGCGCGGATTGGCTATACTAATAAACCTAATTTTAGTTCCAATGAAATTAAAGCGAGCATATTCCGGTTTTGTATAGCAGTTACTTGCATCCAAGTAGAATTATAGTCTGATG
>JBEQCC010000434.1:0-3451 GCA_041639455.1 Pelosinus sp.
GCATTTAGAACTTCAACGCTATTTTGGAATTTATGAGCCTTTAACAGTCAAGACTGCTGATGATATATGGAGAAAAGCCAATGCCTTATTAGCTCTTGATGAATATAGTGCCCAGGGAATGATTGACAAGTCCAATGTAAAGTGTGTTTGTACAACGGATGATCCAGGAGATTCTTTAGAATATCATCAAAAAATTCGCGAAGATGCTAACATCAAAGTTAAGGTATTTCCTACTTTCCGTCCAGATAAAGGCATGGAATTAAATGCTTCTGGCTTTACCCAATGGATCGAAAGAGTTGGCTTGGCGGCAGGAATAACAATTACTAATTACAATGAATTTTTACAAGCTCTTGCTAAGCGGATAGAATTCTTCCATGAAATGGGATGCCGCGCAGCTGATCATGCTTTAGAAAAAGTTCCTTATCTAGAAAGTTCACAAGAGGTTTTAGAAGCAATCTTTGCTGACGCATTGCAGGGGAAAGTGATTGCCGATGCTGATCTAGAACGTTATAAGACCGCTGTATTACAATTTTGCGGGAGAAAGTATGCAAACTTAGGTTGGGCGATGCAGCTTCACATTGGGGCACTACGGAATAATAATACGAAGATGTTCAAAAAAATGGGTCCGGATACTGGATTTGACTCTATCCATGATCATCAAGTAGCCTTTTGCTTGTCAAGATTATTAGACTCTTTGGAAATAGAAGGGTGCCTGCCGAGAGTTATTTTATACACCCTTAATCCAAAAGATAATGGGGTTTTAGGAACTATGCTTGGTAATTTCCAAGCTGGTGGTATCCCAGGAAAAATGCAATTTGGTACAGCTTGGTGGTTTATTGACAATAAAACAGGCATGATTGAACAGATGATTTCTCTAAGCAATTTAGGCCTATTAAGTCGCTTTGTTGGTATGGTTACGGATTCTAGAAGTTTCTTATCCTATACACGTCATGAATATTTTAGAAGAATTCTCTGTAATTTATTGGGGACATGGATTGAAAATGGAGAAGTAGCTGCTGATTTTGACATGGTTGGCGAAATTGTGAAAGACATTTCTTTTAACAATGCAAAAACATATTTTGGTTTTCCCTTAGAATAATAGAAAAAAATAGACGCCAAATTAAGAAAAATGGCATCTCTGCTGGTAAATCAGAAGAGATGCTATTTCCATTCGTTTCACTTCCAAGGAAAATTAAAAGCCGAAAAATCTGCAGGAATTCTGTTTTTTATGGAGAATGTTAACAAACGGATAGTTAATTAACATAATAAAGTTTTTTCCTTAGATGGAAGTAAGGTGATAAAATGGTAAAAAAACCTGGTAATAGTAAATATGTTAAAAATTTAAATAGAATGACTGTTCTTAATATCATCAAAGAAAATGAACTGGTATCTCGCCAGCAATTAGCTCAATTAACAGGCCTAACGCCACCCGCCATAACGGGTATTATTCGAGAATTATTAGATATGGGATTTGTAATGGAAGTGGGGCTTGGAACCTCCCAAGGTGGACGTAAGCCCATGAAGCTTAAATTTAATGCTAAAGCTGGTTATGTCATTGGAGTTGAGATCACAAGTCATGAAACGGTGCTTGTGATCGCTGATTTGGGAAATGATCCCATTCATAGTCTAACCTTGGGTCTTAATATGACGGAACCGGATATTGGCATTCCTCAATTGATAGAGGCTCTGGGTCAAGTCCTTTATAGTGAAGAAAACCGAAACAAGAATTTTTTAGGCATCGGGATTGCTTTCCCTGGACTTTTAAGTGCTAGAGAAGGGATCGTGAAGCGTTCCGTCAACTTAGGACCTAAGTGGCGTCAGTTTCCTTTGAAAGAAACATTGAAAAATGAAATGAAATTGCCCGTATTTATTGAAAGCAACGCCAAATCTTCGGCCTTGGCGGAATGGTGGTTTGGTGGTGGTATCAGCTTTAGAAACCTAGTCTATGTCAATCTGGGCGAAGGAATTAGTGCTGGTGTTATTAGTGCTGATCGAGTGATGCAAGGTGCCCAAGGGCATGCTGGAGAGATTGGACATAGTTTTATGATGGAAAATGGTCCTTTATGTAATTGTGGGAATCGAGGTTGCTTAGAAGCCATCTGCGGCATTCCGGCATTACTACGCAAAGCCAATGATGAAATAGCAATGATAAACCCTCAAGATCCTCTAAAAATAGTTTGGGAACAGACTGGAAAAATTGGTATTGAAGATATTTTGAAATCGGCAAAGAATGAAGGGTCTTACTCATGGGAACTCTTGCAACAAGTAGGGAAATACGTAGGTTTGACCATTGCCAATGTCGTTAATATGTATAATCCAGAAGCAATTTTTATCGGTGGTAAATTAGGGGTAGCGGCAGAAACTTTCATTAATCGTATTAAAGAAATGGTAAACAATCATTCTTTTCCTGAGGTTGCCAAGTCTGTGCAGATCAAAATCTCAGATCTTGGTGTACATTCTGGAGTAATTGGCTCTTGTGCCTTGGCTTTGCGTGAACTGCTACATTCTGATTCCACAATTTTAGAAGATTATCAGTTGGTGCTAAAAAATTCTCGAAAATAGTTGGCATAATAATTTGGGATAAAAGAACTGCCAATTGAAAAGAAACCTAAAACAAAAACTCGCTGGTAAAATAATGCTTATAATGTAAAAATATAGCAGGATTGAGCATTAAAGTGACGGAAATCCCCAAAGATTCCCGCCTAATGGTTACAATGTTAAACTTTCTCTAACACCTAATAAAAAACTATTTTCATATTAAGTTTGCTTTATATCATTTTAAAATGTTATGATCCTATTTATTACGCCATAACTGATCAGCAAAACCAGACAAAGAGGCTTTTGTATCTTCAGTCAGTGCAGTCAATGGTGCTTTGCAGTTTTCCTGCATACCCATACCTAACTCTGCCATAGCCCACTTCATCACAGGATTGAATGGTGTATAGACTTCGTAAAAGCGCATTTTTTCATCAATAGATCGTTGTGCCTTTACAATTTGAATCAAATCTTCCTTGCGAAGCGATTCTGCGACCTCAGCACATAGAGATGGATATACATTGGATAACGCACCGATACAACCGTCGCCACCGGAAATAATCGTTGGAATGCAATTATTATCATATCCAGTATAAACAATGAAATCCGGATACTTAGATTTTACGAGTTGAATATACTGTTGCGTATGCCGAAGCATGGCATGCGTATCTTTCATTCCCTCTAGATGATCATGCTTAGCCAGTAGGCGCAAGACGGTGTCCACTGTAACATCATATCCAGTACGGTCTTCGTAATTATAGATATAAAGTGATCCATTTACATCTGTTAAGAGATTATCATAATAGTTAAATACATCCTCCTGGTTGCAGGCACTATAATATGGACCTACTACAAGTACTGACGTTGCACCTGCCTTTAAAGCCAAATTTGACAAATCCACCGTTTCCTTGTATGC
>JBEQCC010000435.1:0-3450 GCA_041639455.1 Pelosinus sp.
TGGGTATTAAAGTTTTAGATCGTACGGCGCTAATTCTAGATATTTTTGCGCAGCGTGCTCGATCTCATGAAGGAAAATTGCAGGTTGAATTAGCCCAGCTTCGCTATAATTTACCAAGATTAGGTGGACAAGGATTAGTATTATCTCGGCTCGGCGGTGGTATTGGCACTAGAGGTCCTGGCGAAACCAAGCTTGAAGTCGATAGACGTCGAATCAGAGATCGTGTAAATGATATCACAGGACAAATTGAACATATAAAAAAACAGCGTAATTTGCATCGTAAACGTAGAGAAACTACTTGTATTCCTACGATCGCTTTAGTTGGCTATACAAATGCAGGAAAATCAACCTTACTTAACCTGCTTACAGCATCGGAAGTGTTGGCCGAGGATAAATTATTTGCAACGCTTGATCCAACAACTAGGAACATTATGTTAGCAAACGGCCAGCAAGCCTTAATTACTGATACCGTTGGCTTTATACAAAAGCTGCCGCATCAATTAATTGCTGCATTTCGTGCTACCTTAGAGGAGGTTGTACAAGCTGATATTCTTCTGCATGTTGTTGATGTTAGTCATCCACAATACCAAGAACAAAGCCATGCCGTTTTTCAGGTTTTACACGAATTAAATGTAGATATAAAACAATTAATTACAATTTTTAATAAGGTAGATAAAATAGAAAATCCGAATAGCGTAAGTGCTCTTTTAGAAACAGAAAATAGCGTTATGATTTCTGCTTTGCATGGTCATGGTATTGAAGGACTATTATTATTAATTGAAAATACTATAAAGCAGAAAACCATTGAAATGCATTTGTTGATACCTTATGACGAAAGTAATGTAATAGCCAAACTATATGATATATCAAATATTCATTCTACGGAGTATCGTGAAGATGGTATCTATGTAAGTATTTCACTGTCTCCAGACCAAACTAATTATTTTAATCAATATGCTATAGGAGTAGAACAAGAATGGCCAAATTTAGTGAAGAAATACTAGAAATACGTAAACAAGCATTACTGCAGGCATCCTCTTTATTTGCTCGAGTGGATGAAATATCCGAAAAAAATACTACTAGAGTTCTAGAAATATTTCGTAACCACAGAGTCTCTGATTATCACTTTCGTACTACCTCAGGTTATGCTTATAACGATGCTGGACGAGAGAAGCTGGAAGAGGTTTGGGCTGACATCTGTGGGGCAGAAAAAGCATTAGTGCGTACTCAATTTGTATCTGGGACCCATGCGTTGGCTACTGTGCTTTTTGGTTTACTGCGTCCTGGACATGAACTATTATCCCTTACAGGAGCGCCTTATGATACCATGCAAACCGTTATTGGGCATACTTGCTCCTCGCCTGGTTCTTTAAAAGAATTTGGTATCGGTTATTCAGAGCTTCCTATGATTGATAGTGGAGTAGATATAAAGAATATTGCTGGAGCTATGAAACCTAATACTAAAATGGTTTTGATTCAAAGGTCGCGAGGATATAGTATGCGAGCACCTTTAACGGTTCATGACATCAAGGAATTATGTGCTTATGTAAAGAAAATTGATCCTGAATGTATATGTTTTGTTGACAATTGCTATGGTGAGTTTGTTGATAACTTAGAACCAACTGCTGTTGGTGCTGATATTATGGCGGGTTCATTGATTAAGAATCCTGGGGGTGGTATTGCTCCAACAGGCGGATATATAGTCGGAAAAAAAGAATTGGTTGAACAAACATCTTATCGAATGACTGCGCCAGGTATTGGAAGTGAGTTAGGTGCGTCACTTGTTGACAATCGTCTTTTATTCCAAGGAATGTTTATAGCGCCACATACTACAGCCCAAGCTGTTAAGGGAGCTATATTTGCTTCTGTATTTTTTTCATTATTAGGTTATAAGACATTGCCTCTTCCTAATGAAGAACGTAGCGATATTATTCAAGCAATTCAACTTGACTCTCCAGAAAAATTAATAGCATTTTGTCAGGGGATCCAAAAGTATTCTCCGATAGATGCCCATGTACGACCGGAGCCTAGTGCGATGCCAGGGTACCAGGATGCGATTATTATGGCTGCAGGTACCTTTGTGCAAGGTGCATCGATTGAGTTAAGCGCTGATGGTCCTTTGCGTCCACCGTACATCGTCTACTTACAAGGTGGATTAACTTTGGAACATGCTATAGTTGGGACGATGGGGGCTGCTGCTGAAATATTAAAAATAAGAAATGAATAGAAATAAGCCAAAGGCAACTACTTATTTATATAGGTAGTTGCCTTTGGCTTATTTCTTATTTCACTTATCGCTACCTACATTGTTACATACTGCGGAAAATACCAACTACTTTACCTAAGATTGATACATTGCGGGAATAAATAGGAGACATACTGTCATTTTCGGGCTGTAGTCGTATGTACTCTTTCTCTTTGAAAAAGCGTTTTACAGTAGCTTCTTCATTATCAAGCAAAGCAACTACAATGTCATTATTATTAGCGGTTTTTTGTTTATTAACTAAAACATAGTCGCCATCTAAAATACCTGCATTGATCATGCTATTTCCTTGAACTGTAAGCATAAAGATGTCCTCGTTATTACCAATTAAATTTTTAGGAAGTGCATATGTCTCCTCAATGTTTTCAATAGCTAAAATCGGTTGCCCTGCGGTAACGCGACCAACTAATGGTACTGAGACAAATGTTTCCTGTTTCCATGGTGTTTCTCCTAATACCTCAATCGTTCGAGGCTTAGTAGGATCGCGGCGAATAAAACCCATTTCTTCGATTTTTGCCAAATGACTATGTACAGTAGAACTAGAACTTAAGCCAACGGCTTTGCCAATCTCTCTTACTGAGGGGGGATAGCCCTTTGCACGTAATGTGTTTTTAATATAGGTTAAAATCTGGCTTTGCCTAGATGTTAATAAATCTTCTGCACCCACAAAACTTCATCTCCTAAATCAAAATAAACATTATTGTTATAATGATAATGTTTATAATTTCAATATCATATTATCATTATAACAATAATTAATAAAAATCGCAAACGCTTGTTCGTTTTTATCTATTTTTGCTCTTGACCGAACATATGTACTATGTTAAAATAAAAACAGAAAACAAACAAACGTTCGGAGGTTGGTGCAGTGCATAAATTAGATACTGTTTGGATTATGATATTGGTAATTATGTCCATATTTTTATATGATACTAATTTTGAGTTTTCTAATAAATATTTAGCATGTGCCACATATCAAATTGTTGATGTTAACAAAGGAGATTCGTTGTGGACTATTTCTGCAAGATATGTTACAGATAAAGATGATATTCGTCATTTGATTGCAGCAATTAAGCAATTGAACCAATTAGACAATAACACACAAATATATCCTGGACAGCTTTTGAAAATACCCGTTGCATCAGATAATATTAGATTAGCGAGAGAAACAAATTAAGTGTAGTCGG
>JBEQCC010000436.1:0-3439 GCA_041639455.1 Pelosinus sp.
AAGATAGCACGAAGCAAACGTTCTTCTGCTGTTAATTCGGTCTCGCCTTTTGGAGTTACTTTACCTACAAGAATATCCCCTGGTCGCACTTCAGCGCCAATGCGAATAATGCCTCGATCATCAAGATCTTTTAGTACCTCTTCCGCCACATTCGGGATATCACGAGTAATTTCTTCCGGTCCTAACTTCGTATCTCTGGCATCACATTCATATTCTTCAATATGTATGGAAGTGTAGATGTCATCTTTTACAATTTTTTCACTTAGTAAAATAGCATCTTCATAATTGTAGCCTTCCCATGGCATAAAAGCTACAAGTACATTAAAGCCTAATGCTAATTCACCTTGATCGGTAGCAGGTCCATCAACCAACACCTGCCCTTTTTCTACTTGCTCGCCTTTATAAACAATCGGCTTCTGATTAATGCACGTTCCTTGATTAGAGCGCAAATATTTCAGCAGCTTATAATTATCTAACGTACCATGTTCCGTGCGTACTTTAATTTCGGTAGCTGTAACCTTTTCAACTACACCGGCATTTCTAGCTAGAATAAGAACACCAGAATCCCTGGCAGCTTTATATTCCATTCCAGTTCCAATGAGTGGTGCCTGTGTTCTAAGCAAAGGTACAGCCTGACGCTGCATATTTGCGCCCATCAAGGCACGATTTGCATCATCGTTTTCCAAGAATGGAATCATAGCCGTAGCAATTGAAACAACCTGCTTTGGCGATACATCCATATAGTCAACTTTTTCAGCAGGAATCACTAAAATTTCATGTCTATGACGTACGGTAACTCGCGGCTCAACAAACCAGCTATTTTCATTTAATGATTCATTCGCTTGCGCACAAACTACTTCATCCTCTTCATCAGCTGTCAAATATCGTACATCTTCTGTTACTATGCGATTTTCCTTATCAATTTTACGATAAGGAGTTTCAATAAAACCAAACTCATTAATGCGCCCAAAGGTTGACAACGAACCAATAAGACCGATATTCGGACCTTCTGGTGTCTCAATTGGACACATACGACCATAATGAGAGTGATGTACGTCACGCACTTCAAAACCAGCGCGTTCACGACTTAGCCCACCAGGTCCCAAGGCACTTAAGCGACGTTTATGAGTAAGTTCTGCCAACGGATTGGTCTGATCCATAAACTGTGACAACTGGCTGGAGCCAAAGAATTCTTTGATAGCAGCCACAACAGGACGGATGTTAATCAATGCCTGAGGAGTAATGACATCAACATCTTGAATGGTCATACGTTCTTTTACTACCCGCTCCATACGAGACAAACCAATACGGAACTGATTTTGCAGCAATTCACCGACTGAACGCAGACGGCGGTTACCTAAATGATCAATATCATCCACGTTACCAAAACCATCCATCAAATTAAGGAGATAGTTAACAGAAGCTAAAATATCTTCTCTGGTAATTGTCCGGTGATTGTAAGGTAATTCAGGATTGCATAGCATTTTAACTGGTGATCCATCTTTTAGTTTGACTTTCACTTCAATCAAAGCTGCAGTCGCAAAGACACCACTTTGATCAATCTGATCAAGAACTTTTTCGTCCACGATTGTATCTGCGGGAACAATAATTTCTCCTGTTTCTGCATTTGCAATTGCCTGATAAAGAGTCTTGCCCATCAAACGACGGCGCCAGCCTAATTTTTTGGTTAATTTATAACGCCCTACAGTTGCTAAATCATAACGTTTAGAATCAAAAAATAGTGATTCTAATAACTGAGTAGCATTATCTACGGTAGGAGGTTCACCTGGACGTAATCTTTTATAGATTTCAACTAGAGCTTCTTCTCTGGAATTGGTATTATCCCGTTCCAAAGTAGCGCGAACCCGCACATCATCATGAAACAGTTCCGCAATAGCAGCATTTGACGCGTAGCCTAAAGCACGAATCAATACTGTTGCTGGTAATTTTCGTGTGCGATCTACCCGAACAGACATTACATCATTGGCATCTGTTTCGAGTTCTAACCACGCACCACGATTTGGAATCACTGTAGAGTTATACAGTTTTTTACCTGTTGCATCAATTGTTTCGTTGTAATACGCACCTGGAGAACGTACCAACTGACTAACAATAACCCGTTCTGCACCATTAATGATAAAAGTACCATTTTCTGTCATGAGCGGGAAATCGCCCATAAATACTTCTTGCTCTTTAATTTCGCCAGTCTCACGATTAATCAATCGAACATTGACACGTAAAGGAGCCGAATACGTAACATCGCGTTCTTTACACTCTTCAACGTGATACTTGGCTTCGCCTAATGTAAATTTTTCAAATGTCAGAACCAAATTACCTGTAAAGTCCTGAATAGGCGAAATATCGTGGAAAATTTCTTGCAGCCCTTCCTTTAGAAACCAGTTATAGGAATTCTTCTGAATTTCAATCAGATTGGGCATGTCCAGTACTTCTTTGATCTTGGCATAACTATATCTGATCTTTTTGCCAACCGGAACAGGATTAAACATTAAATCCTTCACCCCTTAGCCCAAATTAAACTCTATACCTTGGCAGCACATCTTCATTAGCTATATGTATACCGACATTGCAAGTCACTTTCACAACTCACAATATTTTGCCGCAGGTATAAAACCTTTTACATAATACAACATTGTGCAGTACATAATATAATATCATCCATTAGCACAAAATATGAAATATATAATAAAAGACAAATTACAATCATACTTTAGCACCTAACAAATAAAAGGTTAGGCACTACAATACAAAAAAAGCAAGGTTTTTCCAGTCAAGTAACAGACCTTGCATTTGTCTTCATGATGAAATATAATTCCATCCTCCATATATTACTATTTCCTGCCAATCTAGATTTTATACATTGCACAATAAAAAATATTACCCTAAAATAAACATTCTTTGCATTGAATAATAATATCACAATAAGACCCATTAGTCAATACGCAAGAACTTAATTCAGGAAAAAATATAAAGAGCACCACACGGGTACTCTTTATATTTTTCATTCTATAATTTAGAAAGAATAGAGAGTTATAATTACTTAACTTCTACAGTTGCGCCAGCTTCTTCTAATTTCTTCTTAACGTCAGCAGCAACTTCTTCGGAAACTTTTTCCTTGATTGCACGTGGTGCTGAGTCAACAACGCCCTTCGCTTCAACTAAGCCTAAGCCTGTTAATTCACGAACAACTTTGATAACGTTGATTTTAGAAGCGCCAGCGGCAGTAAGGATTACATCGAATTCGGTTTGCTCTTCCACAACTGCAGCAGCAGCAGCAGGAGCAGCAGCTACTGCAACAGGAGCAGCAGCACTAACACCAAACTCTTCTTCGAAAGCTTTTACGAGCTCAGAAAGCTCGAGAACGGTTAAGCCTTTTACGGCTTCGAGAATTTCAGCAGTTTTAGACATTGAAATTTCCTCC
>JBEQCC010000437.1:0-3438 GCA_041639455.1 Pelosinus sp.
AAAAGCATGAAGAATTTTGATTTTTGGATTCGTCGTATTCATTCTCTATCTGGTGTTATAGCATTGGGTGTATTTTTATTGGAGCATATATTTACTGTATCAACAGTAATGGGGGGCCCTGCGAAGTTTGATAAATCCGTAGCGGCACTTGCATCTATTCCTTTTTTGCTTCCAATTGAAATCTTCGCACTCTTAGTGCCATTTGCTTTTCATGGTATTTTAGGTGTAGTGTATGCTTTAAAAGCTAAAAATAACCCACTTCGTTATGGTTACTGGAACAATTGGATGTTCTACTTGCAACGCATTACTGCTTATATTTCTTTTGTTTTCATTATCTGGCATGTATGGACATTGCGTATTGTTGGTAAAGCAATGGGCGGTTATCTAATTGGTTATGACTATATGCATAACGTATTGTCTGATCCTTTGACTTTCGGATTTTATGTGATTGGTCTATTGTCAACTGTTTTCCACTTTACCAATGGTTTAGTTGGTTTTTCCATTACTTGGGGAATTGTATCAGGACCTCGTGGACAACGTGTTGTAGGCATTGCAACTTGGGCATTATTTGTACTCATTTCTAGTGTAGGGCTTACTGCTCTTACGCAATTTGTGAAATAATTTAAAGTAAGGAGAGAGCTTAGTGAAAAAGAAAATTATAGTTGTTGGCGGCGGTTTATCCGGCCTAATGGCAACACTTAAAATTTGTGAAGCTGGCGGAGAAGTAGAATTATTCTCGTATTGTCCGGTAAAACGTTCTCATTCTCTTTGTGCACAAGGCGGTATGAATGCTTGTATGGATACAAAGGGTGAAAATGATAGTGTCCATGAACATTTTGATGATACTGTTTATGGTGGTGACTTCCTTGCTGACCAGAATGCAATAAAAGGCATGTGTGAAGCCGCTCCCAAATTAATTAAGATGTTTGATCGCATGGGTGTTACATTTACTCGTACACCAGAAGGTTTACTTGACCTTCGTAATTTTGGTGGTCAGAAAAATAAGCGTACTTTATTTTCTGGTTCCACAACAGGTCAGCAGCTTCTCTATGCACTTGACGAACAAGTTCGTGCCTGGGAAGTAAAAGGTGCTGTTAAGAAATATGAATTCTGGGAATTCATTAAAATTATCAAAAATAAAGAAAATGTTTGCCGAGGTGTCGTAGCACAAGACATGAATTCTATGGAAGTTAGAGCTTTCCGTGCTGATACGGTTATCCTTGCAACAGGTGGTCCTGGCATGGTATTCGGTAGATGTACTGCTTCGACAATCTGCAATGGTTCAGCAGTATCTGCTGTATATCAGCAAGGCGCTCTTATTGGTAATCCTGAATTTATTCAGATTCATCCAACAGCTATTCCTGGTTCAGATAAGAACCGTTTGATGTCTGAAGCTTGCCGTGGTGAAGGTGGACGTGTTTGGGTATATAAAGACGGTAAACCATGGTACTTCTTAGAAGAAATGTACCCTGCCTATGGTAACCTTGTACCTCGCGACGTAGCATCTCGTGCTATTTACGATGTATGCGTAAATCAGAAGCTAGGTATTAATGGTGAAAACAAAGTATATCTTGATCTTTCTCATATTCCAGCAGATTACCTTGAACGTAAATTAGGCGGTATTTTGGAAATTTATACGGAATTCGTTGGCGATGACCCACGTAAAGTTCCAATGCAAATTTATCCATCCGTTCATTATTCTATGGGCGGCATCTGGGTAGATACAAAACATAATACAAACATTCCTGGTCTTATGGCATCTGGCGAATGTGATTATCAATACCACGGTGCAAACCGTCTTGGTGCAAACTCACTTCTATCCGCGGCTTATTCTGGTACTGTTTCGGGTCCGGAAGCTATGCGCTGGGCTAAAGAAGGCGAAAAAGGTTCAGAACTCACTGATGAGGACTTAGCAAAAGCAGCAAAAGAATGTCGTGATGAGTATGAAGCTATCTTAAAAATGAATGGATCGGAAAATGCGCATGAACTTCATCATGAACTTGGTGATTTAATGAATCAATACGTTACTATTGAACGCGTGAATAAAGACCTTGATTATTGTTTCGATGAAGTAAAGAAAATTCTTAAACGTTGGGATAATATCGGTATAGTTGATAAAGCGAGCTGGGCAAACCAAGAAGGTATGTTCGCAAGACAGCTTCGCAATATGATTATTTATGCTTTAGTTGTAACAAAAGCAGCACGTATGCGTGATGAAAGTCGTGGGGCTCATTACAAACGCGAATTCCCAACCCGTGATGACGAACGCTTCATGAAAATAACAATTGCTGAGTTTGACCAGGCAACAGAAGAGCCTAAGATCAGCTATGATGATTTTGATCATTCGTTGGTTAAACCTCGTCCACGTAACTATGCTGTTGCTAAGAAAGAGTAAGAAGGAGGTAGATAATAATGGCAGAAATAAAGAAGAAAGTACATTTTATCATAGAAAGACAAGATGGTCCTAATTCTCAACCC
Organism: Pelosinus sp.; assembly: GCA_041639455.1. Taxonomy (GTDB): domain Bacteria; phylum Bacillota; class Negativicutes; order DSM-13327; family DSM-13327; genus Pelosinus. Next base: position 2,479 of record JBEQCC010000437.1, read on the forward strand.
TATACAGAAGAGTTTGAAGTTGACTATCGTCCTGCGCTAAATGTTGTTGCATCTCTTATGGAAATTCAAAAGAAACCTGTAACAAAAGATGGCAAAAAGACAACTGCTGTTGTTTGGGAATGTAACTGTTTGGAAAAAGTTTGTGGTGCTTGCATGATGGTGATCAATGGTAAAGCACAGCAGGCTTGTGCTGCTCTAATTGATCATCTAGAACAACCAATTCGTTTAAGTGCTTCTAGGACCTTCCCTATTGTCCGTGACCTTATGATCGATCGTTCGGTAATGTTTGAAAGTTTAAAACGCATACACGGATGGGTAGATATAGATGGAACCTGGGAAGTTCATAATGATGCTCCGCGTCAGAATCCTAAAACTGCAACAATTGCTTATGAAATTTCTCGTTGCATGACTTGCGGTTGTTGTATGGATGCTTGCCCAAATGTAAATCAGAGCTCTGAATTCATAGGACCAGCTCCTATTGCGCAAGCACATCTCTTTAATTTGCACCCCATTGGTGAATATCAAAAAGAAGAGCGTCTAGATGCCTTGATGGAAAAGGGTGGATTAGCAAGTTGCGGTAATAGCCAAAACTGCGTACAAGCATGCCCTAAAGATATTAAGCTGACTGAGTATATTGCGAAATTAAATCGTGATACGAATAAGCAAGCGCTTAAGAGCTTGTTTAATAAGTAAGCATTTACCATTGGCGATATATGCAGAGTATCAGAAAATATTATTGACATAATAAGCTAATTATGTTATTATATTATTTGTGAGTTGGCTGTAGCCGAGAACAACGCTCGGCTACAGTTGATTTATAAGTAGACATAAAAAATACTTTTTAAAAAGTATTTGACAATTTTCCAAGAATGTATTATAATAGATAATGTGATTAACGGGGCGTGGCTCAGCTTGGTAGAGCACCTGGCTTGGGACCAGGGGGTCGCAGGTTCGAATCCT
>JBEQCC010000438.1:0-3431 GCA_041639455.1 Pelosinus sp.
ACTGTTTTGCGTTATAATCATCAATCCATTTTTCTGCAGCGATGCTTCAGCAATTTCCCTGCGAGGCAACTTAGCCAACTGGCGCTGAAGTTCTATTTCCACTCTACTCGCAAGGTTCCTGCTGCCCGTAATTAAAATGCTGGATGCTAGTACATCATGCTCAGCCTGACTTAGCATATCAGCAGCAATATAGGAAGGATCTGCGGTTTCATCCGCAACAATTAAAATCTCACTTGGTCCCGCTAACATATCAATATCACAATGTCCATATACTGCCTTCTTAGCCAAAGTGACAAAGATATTACCAGGTCCTGTGATTTTATCAACCTTAGGAATCAGCTTGGTACCAAAGGCTAAGGCGGCAATAGCCTGCGCTCCTCCTGCTTTAAATACTCTGCTCACACCCGATTCCCGGGCTGCCGCTAAAATACTGGGATTAACGCTGCCATCCTTGCTAGGCGGAACTACCATAATAATTTCTTTTACACCAGCAACAGCGGCAGGAACTGCGTTCATAATAACAGAGGATGGATAAATAGCAGTACCCCCAGGCACGTACATTCCTACTCTTTCTAAAGGGATACAACTTTGTCCCAGCATCGCTCCATGCTCTCGATAGGTAAGCCAGGTTTTAGGCAGCTGCTCTGCATGAAAAGATCTAACATTGCCAATGGCCTGTCGTATAGCAGCCAATATCTGCTCATCGACCTTTGCCAAAGCCTCTTGAAATTCCGCTTCTGTAACTTCTAATGTATCTTCACTTAAATTTACGCCATCAATTACCTGGGTATATTGAAGTACTGCTTCATCTCCTTTCAGGCGTACATCATAAATAATTTTATCAACTACCTGAGAAGCTGTTAATTCATTGCCGAATACCTTCTTAATATGACTCTTCGCACCTTCTCCTAATATCACCTGATCAAAAGGTGGCTTTATTAATAACTCGCTTAATTCCTCTAGCGTACTATCTTCTGCATATACAATTTTCATGAAATCATCACACCTTCCAGCAGGGTTCTTAATTCTTCAGTAATTCTATTAATACGGTCAAACTTTAGTTTAAAACTTACCCGATTCGCAATAAAGCGAGCCGTAACAGGTTGGATGGTGGCAACTTCCAATAAATTATTTGCTTTTAGCGTACGTCCCGTCTCTACCAAATCTACAATAATTTCTGCTAAACCGACCATAGGCGCCAATTCAATAGAACCATTTAATTTAATAAATTCCATCTGAATGCCCATACTATGAAAAAAGCTTTCTGCTATGCGAGGATATTTAGTAGCTACTCGCATATGCGCATAATCACTTAATTTTTCACGTTTCAAAGCTTCTGGCACCGCCACCATCATTCGACACAAGCCAAATCTTAAATCTAATAACTCATAAAGTTCTTTCTCGTCTTCCAATAATACATCCTTGCCGATAATTCCAATATCGGCTGCCCCATATTCAATATACGTTGGCAAATCTGCTGTTTTCGTGATAATAAAATGCAATTTTTCTTTTTCATTGGTGATTACTAATTTACGTGAGTTTTCACTCAGGCCTTCTGCTGTACATCCTACTTTTGCTAACATTTCGGCCGAAGGTGCAAATAGTTTTCCCTTTGGCAAAGCGATCGTAAGATAATCCATGTCACTTGATGTCATGAAGCTCCTCCTAAATTGCTTTAGTTGTTTAAAGTATTAATATAGTGCTATATTATCATTTGTTAAAATATTCGTCAATATAATGTAGGATTTTTAGATGCATATGTAGAATCATCTCTCATAAGAATATTAAAACTTTTATTTTGAACCAGTAAGTTATAGACCCTAAGACTCAGTTTTAAAAATACATAAAGGGGTGTCATATTATGCCCAACTTAAATATTCTTGTAATCAACAACTTAGCAGACCGCCATATGAAAATAATTCAAAGTAGTGCTCCTAACAGCAATATCATAACATGTGATTATGAAAAAGCTGCAGAGCACATTCGCGACATCAATATTTTAGTTCCTTGGGGGTCCATGGATGTCCGTCCCCTCTACCTTGCTGCCCCTAAATTAACATGGATACATAGCTTAAGCGCAGGAGTCGAAGGTTTGATCTTTCCTGAAATTCAAAATGCCAACACGATTATAACCAACTCAAGAGGTATTCATGGCATTCCGGTTTCAGAACATGTATTTGCTATGATGCTCGTTTTTACGCGAGGATTGGATGTATTTATTCGACAGCAAGCAAAGCACCAATGGAAACGGACAATCGTCAACGAAATTCATGACAAAACCATTGGTATTGTAGGTCTTGGCAGTATCGGACGAGAAATTGCTAAAAAGGCCAAAGGGCTGGGAATGAAAGTTGTCGCAAGCAAACAGACCATGACAAAAGAGTTATTTGTTGATGAGCTCTATCCTCCTGAAAAACTCCATGAATTACTTTCACTTTCTGATTTTGTAGTCACAGCACTGCCTTTATTAAATGAAACGAAACATTTATTTACGATAAACGAATTTTCCGTTATGAAACCATCTGCTTATTTTATTAACATTGCCCGAGGCGGTATCATTAAACAGGATGATTTGATAACCGCTTTAGAAGAAGGTTTAATAAAAGGTGCATGTCTAGACGTGTTTGATGAAGAACCTCTTTCTGATTCTTCCCCTCTATGGGATATGCAAAATGTAATCATTACTCCTCATGTAGCAGCCCTATCACCAAGCTACCTGGACAGAGCTGTGAAGCTTTTTGCCGATAACCTGTCCAGATTTCAGCAAAACAAAGAACTGTTAAATATCATTGATAAAATAAAAGGATATTGACCTTTTTCAATGCATATTGTCAGACGCTCTAAGCAGCTTTAACTCTAGTGGATCATTTTCTGCTGGAGTTTTATGATGGTTAGCGATTATATCAATCATCTCAGGGCTCTCGCCAATTTCCCTTAACATACCAGCACTAATAGCAGCATGATGAAAATAAATATAAAACGCATGGCGAAGATTTGCGACCTTACTTCCTCGCCCCTGCTTTCCCCATTTTCTTAATTGATTTTGGAAAAAAAAATCTCCTATAACAGTTATGATCTTATCAACTGTACTAACATCGCCTTTCACTTTTCCTACATCATGGAGTAAGGCGCATTTCACCAATAGATCAATATTTATACTTGAATAATTATCTGCTAAACGAAGTGCTGTATATGCTACATTCAGAACATGCCGCTGATCTGGCTCATTCATCGCCCAAAACAATTTTTGAGCTTTCAAGTTTAAATGCTGCTCAATAAATTCTCTATCTTTTGGTGTAATTAGTTCTTTACCAACTGTCATAGTTGATAGGATCCATTTTTTTTATTTTTGACTTTAAGGTCATTTTAGGTCATATTTAGTATATCATATTTGACCTTATTAAGACACTTTTAAATGTATGAATATCAAT
>JBEQCC010000439.1:0-3430 GCA_041639455.1 Pelosinus sp.
CCCGCGGTCGCAGCCTGAGAATTCTCTTACCGCTTCTCCTTTTCTACTACCCAGAACATACACACGTGATAGCTGGAATCCTCATGTCTCTCAACGACCACGGCTGGGGTAACCAGCCCGGTGGCGGCAAGCGCGGTGGCGGCAATCAAGGCCCTCCCGATCTCGAAGAACTCTGGCGCGATTTCAATCGTCGGCTGTCCGGAATGTTTGGCAAGAAGCCGGGCGGCGGTGATGGCGGAGGCGACGGTGGTGGCGGTAGCCGGATGCCCACTATCAGCCCAAGGCAGTTTGGTGGCGGTGTCGGCGTCATTCTGATTCTGGTTGTTGACATGAAAATTGCGTTCAGAACAATGTTCGTAAAATGTTCTAATTTGATATTTAAGTTCTTAAGCAAAAGATTTGGTGATAGAGATATTTATATCGGACTCGATGCTGCTGTTGCAATTGGGCATCCAGCCGTAATCGCTACAGCCCTAATTTTAGTTCCGATTACAATCCTTTTAGCAGTTGTCTTACCAGGAAATAACGTATTACCCTTTGGTGATTTAGCAACCATTCCCTTTATCGTCTGCTTTATCGTAGGAGCAGCTAGAGGCAATATCGTTCATTCAGTTCTTGTTGGAGCGGTTGTAATTGGAATGTCATTATACATGGCGACTGATGTTGCAGCATTCCATACACAAATGGCAGTAGATGCTCGTTTTAAAATGCCAGCGGGTGCAACGATGATTTCTAGTATTGACCAAGGCGGTAACGTAATTAACTATGTGATATACAAAATTTTCACACTATTTAATTAATATAGACACGATTAAAATGTGATTCTTGTCTTGAGCTAACATAATTATGATTCATGATAAGAAATGTTAGCTCAAGATGTCATCCAGCATAAATTTTAAAAATGAGGAGGAATAGGAATGCGAGCATTAGTTAAAACAGAATTGGGTCATGGGAATTTAGTTATTGTTGAAAAAGAAGAACCAAAAGCCGGTAAGGATGAAGTGAAAATCTTGGTCAAATATGCAGGGATATGCGGCTCTGATTTGCACACCTATGAAGGCAAATATAGAGTTAAGGTTCCTGTAACATTAGGTCATGAATTTGCCGGTGAAGTAGTAGAAGTAGGAGAAAATGTAACGGATATCCATGTGGGTGAGCGCGTCACTTCAGAAACTACATTTTATATATGTGGTGAATGTAAATATTGTAAATCGAAAAATTATAATTTATGTAAAGATCGTAAAGGTTTGGGAACACAGCAAGATGGTGCTTTTACTAAATACATCATAGCAAATAAAAACAGTATTCATAAACTGCCTGAAAATGTTGATTATTTATCTGCTTCTATTACCGAAGCATTGGCTTGTGCACATCATGCAGTAGCAAAGAGCAGCATTAAAAAGAATGATGTCGTAGTAGTATTAGGACCTGGTCCAATTGGTTTGCTTGTGGCACAGATTGCCAAGACGTTTGATACAAAAGTCATTATTACAGGGTTAGCGAAAGACAAAAGCCGCTTAGATAAAGCAAAAGAATTGGGAATTGACGTAGCCGTTGACATTCAGAATCAAGATATTAAGCAAATAGTAGACGAGCTTAGCGATGGATACGGTGCTGATATTGTATTCGAATGCACAGGGGCTCCGCCATCCGTAAATTTAGGTTTGGACATTCTTACGAAACAAGGCGAATATGTGCAGGTAGGTATTTTCCCAACGGCAGAAATTCTTACTGATTTTGAAAAAATTATTCAAAAAGAAATTAAAATAATGGGCTGCAGAAGCCAGAAGCCAAGTGATTGGGAACCATCCTTGCAGCTTATGAATCAAAACCTGGTGAATGCCAAAGCATTAGTTTCACATCAATTCAATATTACAGAATGGGATAAAGCTTATGGAACCATCAAAACAGGGGATGCCATTAAAGTCGTATTAACTGTTGAATAAGAAGTATCCAAGTATCATAGTTTGACTAAATAAGCTGATTCAGTTAGGCCTAGCTGTTCAGAATAAAGAAAAAATCTGTTACTGAGCTCAATAGCAATTTTTTGATTTAAACCATTTAATTTTGAAAGAAATGATCCTTCAATATGCATAGTGCGGGTTGGATCTTATATAGAAATATACAAAAAAGTTTTAAATTACGAAAAATGATAAGTAGGTGTTTGTAATGAATCAAGAAGCGTTGATAGACATCATTGACTATACCTTATTGAATCCTATTGCGACTAAAGAGCATATTCAGATATTTTGTCAAGAGGCGATCACATATGGTTTTAAAACGGTATTTGTTAATCCGTATTATGTTTCCTTCGCCAATCAGTTGCTGAAAGATCATAATATTAAAGTAGGTGTGCCCATTGGCTTTTCTCTGGGAGGTGCCACTACGAAAGTAAAAGTGGCAGAAACCGTAGATGCCATAGATAATGGTGCACGAGAAATCGATATGCTGATTAATTTAGGGGCTTTAAAGTCCAAGGAATATGATGTTGTAAAATATGATATAACGGAAGTTGCCAAAGCCTCTCAAGGCTTAGTTACCAAGGTTATTATAGAAACGGCACTATTGACTCAGGAAGAGAAAAAAATTGCCTGCAGCCTAATCAGGGAGGCCGGTGCTGACTTTGTTAAAACCGCTACTGGGTTTAATGGCGGTGGAGCAACGGCAGAGGATGTTGTACTATTACGATCTGTAGTTGGTAAAGACTTTGGCGTAAAAGCGGCTGGAGGAATCCGAACTTACGATGATGCGATTAAGATTGTAAAAGCTGGTGCAAATCGGATTGGAACAAGCAATGCAATAGCGATTATATCAGGCAAGGCTGGCTCTGATTCTAATAAAGACGGATATTAACCAAAAAAACTGATTTTATGATAAATGAGGTGGCATTGTGAAAGGTGCAAAAATATATGGGATTCGGGATTTAAGAGTAGAAGAGTGTCCTAAACCAGAAATTAAGACTCCGGAAGATATAATTGTTAAAGTAAAGGCTGTAGGATTTTGTGGCTCCGATATATCAAGATATGGTAAATTAGGGCCACATACAGTAGGAGTCATATTTGGCCATGAACTTTCGGGTGAGATTGTGGAAATTGGCGAACAGGTAACCAATGTAAAAGTAGGCGATGGTGTGGTTGTCTGCCCAACAACACCATGTTTTCACTGCGAGTATTGCCAGTCGGGCAAATATTCAAGATGTGAATCCTTACAAGTAATCGGAGCAAAAGAAGATGGGGGCTTTGCCGAATATGTAAGGCTGCATTCCAGGAGTGTACTAAAAATGCCTGAAGGTTTAGACTTTGAGACGGCTTGCGGTATGGAACCAGCTTGCGTGGTAATGCATGGTTTTTATCGCACGAAAATTCAAGCCGGCGATACGGTAGCTGTTTTGGGTGTAGGTCCTATTGGTTTATTTGCCGTACAATGCGCC
>JBEQCC010000440.1:0-3428 GCA_041639455.1 Pelosinus sp.
CTAGTTTTCAGACACACCCTAGAATGGTTTTGCGATAAGGTAAGTATAAAGATAACAGTATCTTCTTGCAGACATATAGGAGGCAATTATGAGACGTATAGCCTCAATTCTATTCTTAGTAGTTTACATGAATAAATTTGACAAGCTATGAAAATATCAAAGCTAATGAATTTGTCGTCAAATGGGTAAATAATGATAGAACTGCAGAATCCACTGAATTTAAGTGGAATGGAGAGAACTTTGCGGAGTGATTTATGCTTCCTTATGGTGCTAATGCTGTGGTGAAGCAAAAAATAATTATTGCTTCATTGAGCCACATAGTTCTAAAAAAGCACTCATTGCTGGCGTCAGCCATTTTTCATGGTGGTAAATTAGTTGGGTTTTTACGTCAATCTTAGATCCCGTCCAGTCCAACTCGACAAGTTTACCTCTCTCTAAATCATCCTGAACAGCAATTTTGGGTAAGATGGCAGCACCTAAACCGCAGATGGTGCATTGACGTATGGCACCAATGCTGGAGAGTTCCATAAGTGATCCAGGTTTAACATGCTTCTCTTTAAATAAAGAAAGGATCATAGGGCGATAGCCACAGCCTGGTAATGTAATGATTAAACATTCATAGGTAAAATCATGAGGTTTAATATTTTTTTTGTGTGCCAGAGGATGAAGCGGACTTGCCACAACTGTCATTGCTTCATCATGTAGTGTTTGTACCACCATTTCCGTAGATTTTATTTTATCGGTCAGTACCAGCGCTATATCAATAGTGTTGGACTTGATTAATTCAAAAAAATGTTCACAGCTTTCCGTTTGAACTCGTATTTCAACCTGGGGATAGAGTTTGCGGTATTCAGTTAATATTTGAGGGAGACGATAAACGCAGACGGTTTCTGCGGCACCAATGTTTAGGACACCGCGAATGCCTTGGGGTACAAAATCATCTTTAGCTCTTTGATATAGATCTAGTATACATTTGGCATGGTTTAAAAGTTTTTTTCCCTCGCTTGTGAGCTGAATTTTCCGTCCCATCCGATCGAATAGCTTCACTTTTAGTTCCTCTTCGAGTTGATGAATTTGACCGGTAATGTTGGATTGCGCGTAGCCTAGTTTCAAACCTGCTTTTGTGAAGTTAAGTGTTTGAGCGGCAACGTAAAATATTTGTAACTGGCGTAATTCCATACCCTTCATCTCCTCTAATCATATAAAAAAATGATTACGATCATATGAAACAATCGTTTCTCCCATTGACAATTATATGATATACTGTCGTCAAAAATAAGTCTATATGTTAAAAAAAGATAGAGGATCATTCTGATGAGATTCACTTGCTCCAATGTATTTTCCTAAAAACCATGGAACGGGTGTAAAACAGGAATAGAGATGATAAAGGGATGATAAGAAAATATGAGTAATGTGTTTTATCGTAATGTAAATAAAAACTATCTTGAGGTTGATCATGGCGAGGGGATTTATCTATATGATAAAGAAGGCAACAAGTATATTGATGCTTGTTCGGGAGCGGCTGTATCAAATTTAGGTCATGCTCATCCCCGGATTATTGATGCCATGGTGCAACAAGCAAAATCGGTAGCTTTTAGCCATTTATCACGCTGGACATCCACTCCCATTCAAGAATTGGCAGATTTAATAGCAAGCTTGGCTCCCGGCTCCTTGAGTAAGCTATATTTGGTATCCGGCGGTTCAGAAGCAACTGAATCAGCTTTAAAGATGGCACGGCAGTACTATATGGAGCGAGATGGAAAAACAGGAAAATATCGAATTATCTCCCGCTGGAAGAGTTTCCATGGAAATACTATTGGCTCCTTGTCTATGACAGGTGATAAAAGACGTGGAAAATATACGCCACTGCTTTTAAATTTTCCTCATATCGCGCCAGCATATTGTTATCGCTGTCCTTTTGGTAAAAGTCAAGACACCTGTAGTGTGGATTGTGCTCTTGATTTGGAACGAATCCTTAAAATGGAGGGAGCGGATCATGTTGCCGCCTTTATTGCAGAATCAGTAGGCGGCGCAGCCTGTGGTGCGATTGTTCCTCATAAAGATTATTTTAAAATTATTCGAGAAACATGTGATCATTATGATATTTTATTTGTAGCTGATGAAGTAATGGCTGGTTTTGGCCGGACAGGATCAATGTTTAGTATTGAGGATTGGGGTGTTGTCCCGGATATGATTTGTGCTGCTAAAGGTATGAGTGCCGGATATTCTCCATTAGGCGCTGTCATTGCGAAAGAGGAAATTTACAACACCTTTAAACAAGGTTCTGGCGTATTTGTTCATGGTCACACTTATGGGGGAAATCCTTTATCAGCAGCGGTTGCATTGGCCGTAGTGAAAACATTGGTAGAGGATAAGATAGTAGAAAATTCTCGGATCGTTGGGGAGTATCTGCTGGCACAATTAAAGGAAAAGTTATTGCCGTTTTCTTATGTAGGGGATGTACGGGGCAAGGGATTGATGCTTGGTGTGGAAATTGTAAAAGACAAAGTAACGAAAGAACCTTTCCCAGTTAACATGGGAATGGCAGAAAAGCTTACCAGTACATTAATAAAGCATGGGATAATTGTATATCCGGGTAATGGTAATGCGGATGGAGAAAATGGGGATCAGTTCCTTCTCGCGCCACCACTGATAATCTCAAAGAATCAGGCCGATGAATTGATCGAAGGCATGGCAGCCGGGTTTATTGAATTTGATAAAAATATTGGATCAATGAAATAAGAGGTGAATACAGTGGAAAAACTAATTATCACAATCGCACCGACTGGCAATGTACCAACGAAAAGTATGACGCCTCATGTTCCTGTGACGCCAGATGAAATTGCTAAGGATCTTGTCGCTTGTTATGAGAAGGGAGCTGCTGTAGCTCATATTCATGCAAGAGACGGGGAGGGAGCCCCAACTTGTGATTTACAATATTTTGTGCAAACGGTTCGGTTACTGGAGGAGGCAGGATGTTCGATTGTAAAACAAATATCCACTGGTGCACGAGGCGGAAAATCAGGACAGGCCAGGGCAGAAGCAGTAGTGTTAAATCCACTTTCTGCCAGCCTATCTTCCGGATCCTCTAATTTTCCCACGAGTATTAATGCCAATGAGCCGAAGCTTGTTGAATATCTGGCGAAAACCATGCTGGATAGAAATATTAAACCGGAAATAGAAGTGTTTGATACGGCGATGATTAGCAATTCTGTTCGTTTAGAGCAGGCGGGACTGATTAAGGAACCTTTGTTATTCAACTTTGTATTAGGAGTTAAAGGTTCTTTACCAGCAACTCCTAAAAACCTCTTTTTTCTGTATGAAAGTTTACCGCCTAATGCAGTTTGGAGTGTTTCCGTCATTGGTCCTCAACATGTCAATTTATCGGTAATGGCAATGGCACTGGGCGGACATGTGCGGGTAGGAAT
>JBEQCC010000441.1:0-3425 GCA_041639455.1 Pelosinus sp.
GCTGGTGGCGGTCCCGTGGGCGCTGACGTGGGGTCCATCGGCGTTGCTTCGCGCGTTGGGCGGCGAGTGGGTGCACTGGCCCACGCTCGCCGCGGCGCTGGCGTGCCTGGTCTGCGCGTGGCGTGGCTTCGACCGTGGCACGGCGGCGGCGGCAGCCTTCGCGGTCGTATGGACGTTCGCGGCAGGCTTCGCGGCCGGCGTGACCGGCGTGTCGTTCGGCGCCGGCGCGGCGATCGCGCTGATCGCGCTCACCGTGTGTTTTGGAGTGAAGGAACTAGGCGTAATACTTTTCTTGGAGCGCGCCGGGATTCCCCACGTAAAAGCCGCCATGTCGCAAACGCTTCTTCAATAACGCAATTAGGGTAATCAGTATTACGGCTATTTCTAAATGTTGGAGCAGAAATAAGTCCCCATTGCTCATAATTATATAAAGTTTTTCGTGAAATATTTATTTCCATTTTTTTTAAAATGTCTATAATATTATCAGGATTCATTTTAGAACCGCCTTCACAGTTTGATTGCAACGTTATTGCGATCATTTGTTAATAATATAGCATCATTTTTTCATAAAATCAAGTTATATTTGTTCAATATTGTTAAATCACTTTTCATCTTGCAAAATTCTGCCTATTCACGCCACTAATTATTATTAATGTCTATCAATGATATTTAAAGATGTTTTAAGGAAGATTTATTGCTCAAAATATATGTTTTTTAGGCTAATTGTAATAAATATTATAATAATTATCATCTATTCATCAACAATAATCCACTCGCACCCAATAAACATAAGGATAGTCTAAATAGATAAGAAAAATAACAGGGGTTATTTTCCCTGTTATTTTTCTCTAATTATAAATTTTAATTTTAAATATTAATTGTCCTTATTTCATCCTTCTGACAAAAGGACGATATGCACGAGGAGGCTGAAGGATTTCTGCAAAAATTACACCATTGACTACTACATTTTCTGTCAGTTTACCTTGCCACGGCAATGTTTCTTCTTTAATAGCATGGCTAGTTTCTATTTGAGAGGTAATTGCCAATGGTAATTTTGCACTATAATCCTTTATCTCCTCTGGACTTTCCTCTGGAATAAATTCAATTTCAGGAATGATCACCTGCTCCGGTACATGCGTTTGTGTCTGATTTTTCACTATAAATCTGCGCCACACGGCTGGTACTAAGTACATGATAGCAACTAATAGTAAAGGTAATAAATCATCCATAATATCACCTATTTCCCTGGTTCTTCAGGTCTATTAGAAGACGGTGCTGCTGGGCCCGCTTTACCTATAGTATCCCGCATTTCCGTATCTGCCACAATATTATTCATATTATAATAATCCATGACTCCAATACGTCCTTCAGTTAATGCTACTGAAAGGGCATGAGGAACTTCTGCCTGTGCTTCTACAACCTTAGCTTGCATTTCTTGCGTATATGCTTTCATTTCCTGTTCTTGAGCAACAGCCATAGCTCTTCGTTCTTCTGCTTTTGCCTGAGCGATTCGTTTCTCTGCTTCTGCCTGGTCCGTCAATAGCTCAGCACCAATATTACGTCCCACATCCACATCCGCAATATCAATTGATAATATTTCAAATGCCGTTCCTGCATCAAGCCCTTTAGATAAGACAGTTTTGGAAATATGATCTGGATTGGCTAATACATCTTTATGGTCGTTTGAAGAACCAACTGTGGTAATGATTCCTTCACCAACCCTAGCTAATACAGTAGCTTCACCGGCGCCGCCAACTAAACGATCAATATTGGCCCTTACAGTTACGCGGGCTTTTACTTTAAGCTCAATCCCATTCTTTGCGACAGCAGCTACAACCGGTGTTTCAATTACTTTAGGATTAACACTCATTTGTACGGCTTCTAAAACATTTCTGCCTGCTAAATCAATAGCGGCAGCCCTGGCAAAAGGCAAAGGAATTTCAGCTCGGTGGGCAGCAATTAAGGCATCTACCACACGATCCACATTCCCTCCTGCCAAATAATGAGCTTCTAATTGATTTACAGTTACCTCAAGTCCTGCTTTATTGGCTTTAATCAAAGGTAATACAATATTAGCAGGCGGCACGCGCCGAAGTCTCATTCCAACTAGCGTAAAGATGCCTACGCGCACTCCAGCAGCAATGGCTGAAATCCATAAACCAAGGGGTACAAAATGCAAAAAGATAGCAATACCCACTACTACCAACAACACTAAAAATAAAGGTCCTATTACACTGAAAATCCCCATTCTATTACCTCCCACTCCATTTTAAACTCGTTTTACAACAATTCGATTGCCGTTTCCGCTCACCACCTTTACTCGTACTCCTGGTTCAATATATTGCCCCTCTGATATTACATCCAGCTGTACACCATCAAAATTAACTAAACCCGATGGTCTCAGCAACGTAACAACAACACCCTCTCGTCCCACATAAGCACTATAGTCATGACTGCTGCTAAACCCTGCTTCTGTTGTTTCCGAGTCCTTTAAAATTAATTTAGCCCACAATCTACTTGAGGGCAGATACTTAAGTACGAATAAGAAACCAGCAATCGCCATAAGTAAACTAATGGATAATAAGCTAAGAGCTGTTGCATTTCCACCTAAAGTAAGAAACATGCTTACCAAAATACAACTAACGCCACTAATGCCCCAAAAACCAAAGCCTGGAACAACTAATTCAATTAGAATTAGTAACACACCACTGGCAAATAAAATAAGCTCAAACCATCCCGCTAAGCCCGTCAGCCATTGACTGCCAAAAAATAGCATTGCCGCTAACAAACCAATGAATGCTGCCACTCCCATACCAGCAGTTTTAATTTCTGTAAATACAGCTAGAAAGATAACGGATACTAAAAAAGACTTTACTGTCGGATCAGAAAGCCATCCTGCTATTTTTTCCGTCCAGCCAAGACGATATTCAACTATTTCATGATCCATTAATCCATATTGACTTAATACATCTTTGCGATCAGCAGCTATTATATCAGCATAGCCGACTTCTTTTGCCTGGTAATCCGTAAGAGCCAGAATCTGCCCTGGTTCAGCGTATCCCGGAAAACCTACTGTTTTATCCACCATCGCTTCTGCGACTTTCACATTACGCCCACTTTTATTTGCAGTGGCAGCAAATTCAGCTTTTAGTGCAGCAATGGTCTTCTCCGTGGCCGGTATCGGTTCCGCTGCGCCAAGACTGCCGCCTGGTGCAATGGCAATGCGCTTATGGGCAATGGCAATTAAGGCTCCAGCCGACCAAGCCCGATTTTTAACATAACAAATTGTTGTAATCGGTGTTTGACTAATCACATCGCGAATTTTAACAGCGGAATCAACTAAGCCGCCAAAAGTATCCATTTCGATGATAATTGCAGCAGCATTGTTTTTTTCAGCCTCAGCTATTCCACGATTTACGAGTGCA
>JBEQCC010000442.1:0-3424 GCA_041639455.1 Pelosinus sp.
ATCTTGCAGGAGTTTCTGTTTTTATAGTAAATAGAAAAATATAACAACCTTTGCACGATATACCGAAACTCAAATCTCCATATGGAATCCACCAATTATACAATAAAGGAGCTATTTATGAAGGATACGAAAGAACTTCAAATTGGACAATTTAGCAATACTCCTATTATTATCTTATTAGTTCTCATGTATGTAATCGTGGCCATGAGCGATAATTTTAAAGGTATTTTTGTACCTTTTTTCAAAGATGATTTTGGTATTAATAATACGCAGATTGGCTATGTACTGACAGCAGGTTTTTTGGCCTATGCAGTGTTCCAATATGTTGGTGGTATTCTTATTGAGAAGGTAGGCTATAAGAAAGTCATAGCCTTTGGTTTCATAGTAGGGATGGCCTCTTTACTTGCGTTAATTACTTGCAAGACATACATCATATTACTCATTGGGCTATTTGGCTTAAATGTTGGCATGGCTATGTTTAATGTTGGGGTCAATACATTAGGACCGGTATTGACCGTCGCTTCAACCGCCGTCCTTATGAATTTTGTGAATTTTTCTTATGGTGCCAGTAATACGGCAATACAAAAAATTGCGGGGAATCTGTTATCCAAAGGAATACCATGGACTCAATTCTACGTATTCATGCTGCTGTTCTGTGGGGTCTTATTGATCTATTTACTAATCATTAAAATACCTTATACGCCCACTAGTGAAAAAGTGCAGTATCAAAAAAGGGATTTATTTAGAAATAAAGTGTTGTATCTGTATATTATTGCTTTAGGTTTTTATCTGGCATCAGAATATGGCATTGGAAACTGGTTTGTGAATTATATGGGAGAAGAATTTAACTTAGATGCAGAGAACAGGGCATTTTATGCCGCATTGTTCTTTGGTCTAGAAACTGTGGGCAGATTGTTTGGCGGATTTATTGTAGATCGGTTAGGAGCTTTTAAAAGCATGCTGCTGTTTGGCTGTGCAGCATCTTTTTTATCTACCGTTGGGATTCTATTAGGAGAGGCAGGATTACTTATATTTTCTGCTGCAGGTTTATTTTATTCCATCATTTATCCCACGATCATTACCACGGCCCATGGAGTGTTTAAGGAAGCAGCATCCTATGTTACCGGTTTGATGTTAATGTGCGGTACGTTAATTGCAATGGTTGTCAACATGCTTATGGGGATAGGGAATGATACCATTGGTGTGCATTATTCTTATTATAGTATCGCTATCTGCATAGTCATCACTACCATCGCTGTTGCAGTGATAAAGAGAAAGGTAGGTGGTTTTGAAGAGAAGGAAAGGACAGGATGACGAATGGAGTACATTGTTTTTTTTACTACAAACAAAAAGGTGAGGAAGGTGCTAAAATGGATCAGGAAAAAATTGCTTTTAGGACAAAATGTGTTCATACAGGAAATGGTATTGATAAAGAAACGGGAAGTATCAGACGTCCTATTACCATGGCAAACAGTTACAGACTTCCAGAAGATGCATCCACTTTGAATTGGAGTGACCCCAATCAGCTTGTTTATACGAGAAATACTTCTGCAAACCAGATTTATTTGCAGGAAAAGTTAGCTGCTTTGGAAGGCGGGGAAGATTGCGTGGTACTGGGAACTGGTGTTGCCGCATTAGCAGGAGTCTTTTTTACATTTTTAGATCAAAATGCACATATAATTTGTTCGAATGTTTCCTATGTAGCTGTGTATCGACTTTTGCATGAGTATTTTCCAGACAAATACGGAGTGGAAGTGACACTGCTCGATACTGCAAATTTGGATGAAATCAAAAAAGCAGTACGCCCAAATACAAAGATGATTCATATTGAAACCCCTGGCAATCCTACGACAAGAGTCAGCGATATCACTGAAATCGCAAGAATCGCTAAATCTGCGGGTGCTTTACTTACGGTAGATAGTACTTTTGCCTCTCCTTTCTTGCAGCATCCTCTTCAATTGGGAGCTGATCTTGTTATACATAGTTTAACCAAGTATATCAATGGTCACGGTGATGCTATGGGTGGAGCCGTCATTGGAGGAAAGGAACTGATAGATAAAATAAAACGTCAAGCTATGGTGAATTTGGGAGGAGCAATCAGCCCGTTTAATGCATGGCTGATTATGCGTGGTGTTGTAACATTGCCATTACGTATGAAACAGCATAGTGAAAGTGCCTTAAAAATTGCCCATTTTCTGGAGGAACATCCCGCAATTGCATTTGTTGCCTATCCTGGTCTTGCAAACCATCCTCAGCATGAAATTGCAAAAAAACAAATGACGATGTTTTCCGGCGTGATATCATTTGGCCTTAAAGGCGATGTAAATGTTCATAATAAATTTGTGAACTCCCTCAACTTGGTTGTTCCGGCTGTATCCATTGGTCATGATGAAAGCCTTATTGTTTATACAGGACCGACAGATGAAAGGAATCATTTCTATCCGGAAGAATTTAAGCACGGACATCTTCGCTTTAGTGTCGGTCTGGAAGAGGCTGATGATATTATTGATGATTTGCAGCAAGCATTACAAAAAGCAGGTTTATAATAAGATATAAAATGTCACTAACAAAAAAACAACGAAGAAAAGCACTTCTTCGTGTTTTTTCGTTAGTGACATTCAATTTGAAGTATCCTTTTGGGTAGTAGCTGACTTAAAAGTGCATACTATCTTTCTTAGGAAAATAGTATACAATGGATTGGAGAAGTATAGGTAAAGAAATATAACATGGAGGTAATTTTATGAAGGTATTAGCATTGAATGGCAGCCCCAGAAAAGGATGGAATACCGAAATTCTATTAAAGCAGGCCTTAGAAGGGGCTGCATCTCAAGGTGCAGATACAGAGATTATCCATCTGTACGACCTAAACTTTAAAGGCTGTATAAGCTGTTTCGCCTGTAAATTAAAAGGCGGTAAAAGTTATGGGAAGTGTGCTTATCAAGATGAGTTGACGCCGGTTTTAGAAAAAGCAGCCGAAGTCGATGCAATTATTCTTGGTTCGCCTGTCTATCTAGGAGCAGCTACTGGTGAGATGAGATCCTTTCTAGAGAGATTTGTCTTTCCTTTTCTAGTCTATGATCAGAATTATTCCAGCCTTTTCTACAAGAAGATACCAACAGGTTTCATTTACACAATGAATGTGGATGAAAAGCGGCTGAAAGATATGGGATATGAGCATAATTTTCGGAATACGGAAATGGCATTAGCCAGAACCTTTGGGAGTTCAGAATCATTGTTAGTTATGGATACCTATCAATTTAGTGATTATTCCAAGTATGTGGTAACTTCATTTAATCCAGTGGAAAAAGCGAAAAGAAGGGAAGAAGTATTTCCCCTAGATTGCAGTAAGGCATTTGATATGGGGGTCCGTTTTGCAGGAGGCAAGTCCGGTGGGATGAATTGAAGTTAACCGAGAACGCTGCAC
>JBEQCC010000443.1:0-3423 GCA_041639455.1 Pelosinus sp.
TGCAAAATTTACCCGTTCAAAAATTGGGTTTATACAAAAGATAATTGATGCTGCCAGAAGAGAAAAGGGATTAGCCTTACAGCATGTTTGAGTATTTACGTAGCAGTATAAGGCATATTTACATTAAATATAGGTATATAAAAAGATACTATGATACATATAAGTATGTACTTGCGATTTGTCGTGATAGTATATATAATTTATGATACGGTATTATATAGAAATGGGGTATGCATGTATGGCTAAAGTTTCCGACGAGATCATTATAAGAGGAAAGAAAATAAAAAATCGAATTGTTATGCCGCCTATGGTATGTTTTTCCTTTAAAGGCGATAATGGAGGTATGTATGGTGAGCAGTATGTTGATCACTATACCAAAAGAGCAAAAGGCGGTACAGGCCTGATCATTGTGCAAGCAACTCTTGTTGCAGGTGCGGCAGAGCAGCTTGGAGTTTGGAGTGACGAACAGATGAAGCCCCTGGAAAAGATTGCCCAAAACTGCCATAGCTATGGTTCTACTGTAATGATGCAGCTTTCTTGTGGAGATGTGGACGTCAATGAATTATCACGGGAACAGATTCATAAGATGCAAAGTGACTGTATTGCAGCTGCTGCAAAGGCAATACAAGCAGGATTTGATGGTGTTGAATATCACTTTGCCCATGGGTATACGTTATGTAGATTTTTAGACCCAACCTTCAACAAAAGAAAAGATAGCTATGGCGGTGCTTTAGAAAATCGAATACGTTTTCTAACGGAAATAATGTATCCAATTCGTGAAACTGTTGGTGAAGATTCCATCGTTAGCGTTCGTATGGGGGGGAATATCCCTCACGTAGCAGGAGCAATTGATGTTGCCAAGGCTTTCGAGGAATTAGGGATTGATCTCCTTCATGTTTCTTTTGGTATGGAAGAGCCTGCGGGTGATGTTCCTGCTGACTTTAAATGCAGTACGATTGTATTCAACGGCAGCGAGATTAAAAAGCATGTTACGATTCCCGTTATTGCCGTATCAGAAATCTTTACTGGTGAGCAGGCAAATTTCTTAATTGAAAATGACTATGTGGATTTTGCAGCAGTAGGCAGAGGGATATATGCTGATGAAAACTGGGCAAACAAGGTTCTCGCAAAGGAGCCTATCCAGCAGTGTCGCAACTGCGGCGGATCAATAAGAAAATGCTTGTGGTTTACTGACCACACCAAATGTCCTGCAAAGAAGATTAGCTGATTGATGTAGGTATTCAAAGACGGAGGTATAAGTATGCAAAAAATCGTTGTTCTTAATGGCAGTCCTCGTAAGCAAGGTTCCACAGCTGCGATGGCAGAAGAAATCAGTAAGGGGGCAAGTGAGCAAGGAGCTGAGATTAGGTCTTATTACCTTAATGATATGAATATAAAAGGCTGTCAGAGTTGTTACGCCTGTAAAGGAGAAAG
This sequence comes from Pelosinus sp., assembly GCA_041639455.1. Lineage (GTDB taxonomy): Bacteria > Bacillota > Negativicutes > DSM-13327 > DSM-13327 > Pelosinus. The sequence goes on from JBEQCC010000443.1 coordinate 1,435, forward strand.
CCACCGCTGCATCCTGCAGGATGATATGCAGGAATTGTACGATGAAATAGCTGCTGCCAGCGGCATCATTTTTGCTACACCCGTATATATGTGGCAGATGACAGCACAATTGAAACAGGTGATTGATCGTTTGTACCCCTTCCTAAAACCCGATTATTCCAGTTACTTAGCTCCCGGCAAGAAGGTCTTGCTGGCAGTCACACAGGGCAGACCTGATACTTCTATGTTCCACCACTACTTTGAACATATGGGTAAGAATCTTTCCTTCCTTGGTTTTGGCCTTTACAAAATCCTCATCGCTGGAGGAACACGTAAGTCGGAGGATTTGCACAAACAAACGGAAATAGTGGCGGAAGCCAGGCGAATGGGTGCCTGGCTTGCCGAATAGAAAGTTAAGCAAATTTAATAAAAGAGCAAAATTGGATGGCACCAGGTATCAAAGGATACCTGGTGCCATTTTACGATTAATTATTTCGCCCATTCTGGGGAATAACTGTAAGTGATATAATAAAAAATATTGCCTGGTATTAATACCAGGTGCTATAATAAGGGTTAGAAGTGGCATTTTTTAGAGCAACCTAAGAGTTTTAAACAATGGGAGGGCTATGATATGAATAAAAAATGCGTTGGCATTATTGGTCTAGGGTCTTATGTGCCACAACGGATCATGACGAATAAGGAATTGGAACAAAGAATGGATACCTCTGATCAATGGATTGTTGAGCGTACAGGGATTCACGAACGGCGTGTTGCGGCAGAGAATGAATCTACGTCAGATTTAGCTACAAAAGCCGGTCAAAAAGCATTAGAGGATGCTAAACTTTCCGCAGCGGAAATAGACTTAATTATCGTAGCAACGGCGTCACCGGATATGGTGTTTCCGGCAACAGCATGTGTAGTGCAGGAGAATATCAAAGCGATAAACTCTGCTGCCTTTGATATTTCTGCAGTTTGTTCCGGTTTTCTATATGCCCTGATAACCGGCAGTCAATTTATTAAAGCAGGTATGTATCGTAAAGTTTTAGTAATCGGTGCAGAAACCCTGTCTCGGTTTACGGATTGGAGTGATCGCAATACGGGGATGCTGTTTGGTGATGGAGCAGGAGCTGCGGTTCTAGGTGAGACACCGGAAGGCTATGGTATCTTAGGAGTGGATTTGGGAGCAGATGGCAGTGGTGCAGAACTATTGAAAATACCGGCCGGTGGCTCACGTCATCCTGCAACGATGAAAACAGTATTGCAGAAACAGCATTTTATTTATATGAACGGAAACGAGGTTTTTAAATTTGCAGTCAAGGTAATGGGAGAAACTATACTCAAAGCATTGAAGAATGCAAACCTTACTGCGCGTGACGTCACATATCTTGTGCCTCATCAAGCGAATATTCGCATCATTCAATCAGCAGCGAAAAGGCTTGGTATGCCAATGGAAAAAGTAGTAGTAAACATTAATAAGTATGGAAACACTTCTGCAGCTTCAATACCAATCGCTCTTGATGAGGCTGTAAAATCAGGGGCAATTAAATCGGGTGATATTGTTGCGTTAGCAGGATTTGGCGGAGGATTAACCTGGGCATCTAGTGTTATGAAATGGTGTAAATAAAGTATCGCAATGGGTAAAAGAAAAAATAGGATAGATGGGTGCAAGGAGTATAAAACATTGCACCCATCTATCCTATTAGTTTTTCAATTCATTAATTTGTTTTTGTAAGTGCTCAATTATGTGCTGCAGTTTTTTTACTTCTAACTCCAATTTTTCGGTTGATTTTATTTCTTTCTTGTCTTGCTGCGCACTGATAGCGTCATTCAGTAACGTTCGCTGAGATGCGATGACAAACATTACTTGTGCCGTTTCAAACAGTCCACTTGCTAGAACATTAATTTCATCGATCGTTAACGATTGTGCGATAGTAATACCTACCAGATAAAAAAGTAGAGATATTTCTTCCGGAGTTAAGTCAAAAAATAAGGATTGATCTGGTACTTCCT
>JBEQCC010000444.1:0-3420 GCA_041639455.1 Pelosinus sp.
GAACCAAATGCTAAACAGTCCTTTTTATCTTAAGAGCTTTACGCCTCAAATAATTTACGAATCTCCTCTTCACTCATTTTAACCAAGAAGTTTTCTCCTGGCTGAATTAACGCATCAATCATCTCACGTTTTGGCATTCAGCTTCACCCCGCCGAACTTCTACCCGTATAGGTAGTTCTACTATTGTACCTTTGTTTACAATTAATTTTTACCTTTTAATTGCCCCACAGAAGTAATCCGTGCGCCACTTGGAGACACTACACCAAGAGCAATCTTCATGTATGGATTCGCAAAATCAACTTGTTGCTTGCAGAAATAAACCTTGATTCTTGCCATCGGCATCTACAAAACCAAATAGTATGCCTATTTTCCTTTTGACACAAAGGGATTGTCTTTTATAATAAATCTCCAAGGGTAATCTCTTGCCTCTTTAGCATAATCAATATTAATACGAGGAGTCGTCGCTATATCCTCAGGCATAATCCTTTCACCATGTAATAAAAACATGCTTTCTCCGCATAAATCCATCTCATTTTGCAGTTTTGTAATTCCCATTGCCTGACACAACTTTCCTGGACCGCTGCATAAATTTAAAATGGATTCAGATTTTCGCCGCTTTTTCATGATTTCCAGTCCTTCAATGGGTTCTAATGCTCTAATTAATACAGCTTCCGGATATGTTTCTTGATTGGTTACGATATTCATACAGTAGTGCATACCATAAATTAAGTACACATACGCATGTCCACCTTTGCCAAACATAATTTTGGTTCGATTCGTGTATTTATTCTTATAAGCATGACATGCAGCGTCAATAGAGCCCACATACGCCTCAACTTCTACAATCTTACCAACAGTCCTGCCATCATTGGTCTCGTGAACCATGTATTTTCCTAATAAATCTTTTGCGACTTCTAAAGTAGCCCGCTCATAGAAACTTCTCTCTAACTTCTTCAAAATATCACCTTCTTGTAAGAATTTTGATTTTAAGTATCATTCTTCTATATTATCTTTTATCTGCGCCTCTGTGATTCCTGCCGATATGTTAAAACAGGAAAAACAATTGAAACGCGAAGGAGCGAAGTCTTCGCATTTTCGATTGTTTTATTTTTTTACAAATTTTAAGTATAACAAGACTAACAATCAGTAAAAATACAAGGAAACGATTTATATCCCAGGAGGTTGATCCTTTGACAGCATTTAATAAAAAAGACTTTATCGTTATGGCTTTAGGCAATATTATCGGGTCAGGCATCTTTTTGGCCAGCAGCCTTGTAATCAGTGTTACTGGTATCTGGGCGCCTTTTGCATACCTCTTTGGTGGACTCGTTATGATGATGGAAGTATCTTTTATCATTGAGATGACAATCGCAAACCCTGTTTCAGGTTCTTTTAAGGCACATGCCCAAGAAGTTTTTGGCGAGTGGTGGGGTTTTATGATTGGTTGGATGTTTTGGGTCAGCGGAGTATTAGGAATGGCTGGTGAGGTTACTGCTTGCGCTATCTTTCTTCGCTTATGGCTGCCTACGGTTCCGCTATGGGTCTGCAGCCTACTATTTGCCTTAGGAATTACGCTGTTAAATTTCAATGACGTGAAAGGCTTAAGTAAAATTGAATTGGGGCTTGCTATTACAAAAGTAGCTACCCTCGTGATATTTGTTATTATGGGCTTTACAGTTATAACAGGTGTTTCCATAGGAGATGCCACCACAGAATTTATGCCATTCCAATCCCTCCTTCAAGCTCCCTTAGAAGGATTCTCAGGTATGCTGGGCGCCATGCTCCTTATTTTATTTGCTTATACAGGAACAGGTATTATTGGAATCGCTGCGGTAGAAACGGAAAAGCCGGAAAAAACAGTGCCTCCAGCGGCTAAAATTATCACCATTTCAGTAACACTGCTCTATACCCTATCGGCTTTTCTGATTATCACTTTGCTGCCCTTAGATCTATTGGACGAAACCATCAGCCCCTTTGTACAGCTATTTACGATTTTTAAAATTCCCTATGCAGGGGATCTTGTAAACTTCATTTTATTAACCGCTGGAGTTTCTGCTCTTAATTCTCAAGTTTATTCCTCCTCTCGCATGCTCTTCTCTTTGGCAAAAGAAAATCAAGCTCCCCAGATCGCCAAGTACCAAAATAGTAAGGGCGTTCCCATTGCAGCGGTTACGATTAGTGGAGTTGTATTGTTATGCGGAGCCATACTTTCTTATTATCTGCCTGATAAAATATTTATTTATACCGTCAGCGCCAGCGGATTCTTGGCACTTATCAATTGGATGAGCATATCCGCTACCCATTTTTATTATCGCAAGAAAATCCTTGCCGAAAGTCCAGAGAAATTAAAATATAAAGCTCCTTTCTATCCCTATCTCTCTTGGATTTGTTTTTTTATTATCTTTGTTTCTATCCTTTCGACTCCTTTGTATCCAGATCAGCTGCCAGGTCTATACTCAGGTTTACTGCTCATGTTACTCATTAGTATTGCCTATTTGATCCGCAATCTATGGATCAATAAAAAAAGATAATAATTGCAGATAAGCTCAACAGATAATACTAAAATAAAGGGGCAGTTTTCCTAGGATGTCTTTGGATCCCTAGGGAAACTGCCCCTTTATTTTGCTTTAAACTATTACACATAATTAAAAAGGATTTTGCCATTTATTGGCGAAGTAAAATTACTATTCAAGAAAATTTGTACATTTATAGAAAAACGTGGAAATATTTATAAAAAAATTGTAGAACTATATATATTCAAATGTACATTAGAGGTGCCAAAACAGTGAAGAAAATAACTCTAACAACAAAGCTTAATTTAAAAATAATTGGTGTTGTTTTGTTGCTCATGATCACTGTTACCGTTCATAATCTTTGGCTGTCTTTGCAAGAAGAAAATAAGAAAAATGCCCAATGGCTTATGTCTATTACTGATTTTCTTATAAAAAAAAAACCTGAAGGTTCTTTTAGTGATATTGCCGCTAACCATGGACCCTTTCAATCAACTCAGCAAGAAATTATGACCATTGATCATGAACTTCAACCTGTCTTACAAGCTGTACTCGTACCATCCAACATTATAAAATTTGGTTTTTATTCTCTGGAACACGAAAGTATCGTGGCTATTGGTCCCCCTTCTGATGTTTCCATATTATTAGGAATCGATGGAAAACCGTTAAAAAAGTTTTTTTACTCTAATACCGAAAAGCTCATAGAACGAAAAAATTCGCTAGTGTGGCATGGTGCCAATGCGCTCATTCATGTTAGACCAGTCACAGATCGTAATGGCATCATCATCGGTCATGCTTTTGCTGCAATCAATCAAGATGCTGTAAATGCAGCCATGTGGAAGCGAACGGTAAATACCCTGGGGGCAGTCGTTTTTATGTTATTAGTATGTATTGTGATTTTTAGTGAACT
>JBEQCC010000445.1:0-3419 GCA_041639455.1 Pelosinus sp.
GTAGGGGATGATTGGTCAACAGCAGCGCTTGTAACGACACAGCTAAAAGCTACAACCTATACGCATATATTGAACGCAGAGGGTAGTCAAAATTTTATGATCAAGGCAGTTAGCATTGCTGGGTACGAAAGTCTACAGGCAGTGGAAAAACGGCTGCAAATTATCTTACGTCCTGATGCTCCTACAAACTTGCAAGGGTATCAAGACATTAGTGATCGCAGCAAGTTAATCCTGTCTTGGACAGCTCCTGCAGGTCGTGATATTGCAGGCTATGTTATCACTTGTGGCTCACAAGTGTATTTTACTAAAGAGACTACCTATGTTTATGCAATCCCCGAAAGCGGTACCTATGAATTTACATTTAAAGCCAGAACAGTTGCAGGATATGAATCAAATGCCGCAAGCATAGCTGTAACTGTTATGATTGAGCCAGGAGATGTCACAGGCTTTACCATTAGCCAGGACATGAGTGACCATAGCTTACTACACCTAAAATGGAATAATGCACTGTATGCTGATCTCGCATTTTTTGAGATTCGAGAGGGGGGAAGTTGGGATGCTGGGATGTTAGTAGCTACAGGTGTTACAGGGTTGGAATACAATGTTAGAATTAATCAAGAGCGCGAATATAGCTATTGGATTAAAGCGGTTAGTCGCGCAGGTAAATACAGCCAGTACCCTGCAAATAGCAAGGCAATATATGATCTAAATCCCGCTCCTGTGACCAACATAATAGTTTCCCAGGATATAAATGATAGGTCTTTGATTAGTGTTGAATGGACAGGTATATCTGAATTAGACTTTGCTTACTATGATGTGCGATATGGGTGGACTTGGGAAGAGGCTATAAAGTTAACGCAGACTAAAGAAACAAAATATCAATTTCGTCCCACAGAGGGTGGAAACGTAAAAATATTGATTAAAGCAATCAGTACAGCAGGATTTTATTCGGATGAAGCATCTGGAAGTCTATACGCCCTTATGGAACCTCAGAATGTAGAAAATTTCATTGTACAGCAAAATGGTGAGTATGTTGAGCTATATTGGGATAGGGCGGTTGAGCACGATGTTGTCGGGTTTGAAATCAGAGAAGGCTGGACGTTTGAATATGGGCAGCTAATTGCTACAAATGTAACCGGTAACAGCTATAAATACAAGGTTGATTTTGATGGTATTTATCATTATTGGATTAAGGCTATTAATCGAAGCAATCGGTACTCTCTCTCTGCAGTAGACCAACAGTTGGCAGTAGTTGACCTGCCGCCTAAAAACGTCATCCAGTCATTTGATGAAATCGTCATGCAGAGTGGATCACATAACAAAACTGAATTTGGTGTCAGTGATATAAACTGGCAAACAATCGGAGGACGGTGGAGTGATTATTCAACGACCAAATTTGAAGAAGTCGGTGGCAGACAAGTACTAAGACTCAAAAAGGATGTAAGCGGAATTTATCCTGCATCTGGCACTTATATGTGTGAGCAAATAGACGTAGGCAGGATAATCACAGCTAATATAGCTATAAAATTCCTTTCTACTGTGAAATTTCTTGGGGATACATCGGCTGTACTACAAATGCGTACATCGAAAGATAATAGGGAATGGAGTGTTTGGAAAGACTTCCTGCCTGCTAAATTTGTATTTCGATACATTGAGTTAAGAGTTATCTTAACAACTTCGAACCCTACAAAAACTCCTGAAGTAAATAGGTTTGATGTTATGGTAGACTTGCCAGATATCGAAAAAGCAGGAACCGTAGATGTTCCTGTAGGTGGTATTCGTATTACTTATAATACAGATTTTTTTATTGTTCCTATCGTGACCCCTTATGCAATTGGTGAGGCGGTACATGTAGAGACTACAAATCTTGATAAAACAGGGTTTACTGCAAGAATATTAAATTTAAGCAACCAGGACGTGGGTGGCACTATGGACTGGCGAGCAAGGGGGTATTAATAATGGCATACGATGCAACAAAGCCAGAGGATACGGGGTTTCTGTCAGAAGCTCCAAACGAGTTAAGGAATAATTTCAAAGGACTAAAAGAAGACCAAATTGTTGATGCCGCACTATTGAAAGGATTGGTACCAGGGAATGGAAATGGACAAATCCCTGTAAACAATGGAACGGAATGCGAGAACTTAAACGCCGCTATGCTTAGCGGAAAAACACCGAATGATTTTGCACCAAAAGTACACACACATAATACTGTAACTGCAAGTTCTGACGGTTTCATGACCGCTGCACAGAATAATAAGCTTGCAGGTATTGCAGCAAATGCGGAAGTCAACCAAATGGCGTTTAGTAATGTGCTTGTAGGTAGTACAACGATCCAAGCAGACAGCAAAACGGATACGCTAGAACTGGTTGCAGGAACAAACATAGCCATTACTCCAGATGCACTAAACGATAGGCTAACAATTGCATCAAAGGATACAACGTATAATGTTGTTAGCACAACAAGCGCAGGACTTGCACCTATATGTGATGGCAGTACGAGTAAATTTCTACGTGCAGATGCCACATGGTCAGTACCTGTATATAATGTTGTTAGCACAACAAGCGCAGGACTTGCACCTACATGCGATGGCAGTACGAGTAAGTTTCTACGTGCAGATGCCACTTGGTCAGTACCTATACCAATAGGTTTAATTGCGCTGTGGAGCGGTTCGATTGCTTCTATACCAACGGGCTGGAATTTGTGTGATGGATCAAATAGCACCCCAGATTTAAGAAATAGATTTATTATTGGTGCAGGTAGCAGTTACGCAGTTGGGGCAATAGGTGGTGAGGCTACTCATGTTCTTACTCTTAATGAAATGCCTGTACATTCTCATTCTGCAACTGCTTGGACGGACTCTCAGGGACAACATGCCCATTCTCTAACACGCCCTCGAAATTGTGGAGATGATCAGACAGATAATGCTGGATGGGCAGCAGATGGGCGTGTTAGAGCAAATGCTACAAACTGGACTGATACACAAGGTGCGCACGGACATAATGTAGGCGTTAGTATACAAAATAATGGGGGAGGAGCCGCTCACAATAATTTGCCACCTTACTATGCTTTAGCATATATCATGCGTATTGCTTAGTTGTGATTCCAATTTTAGTATTTTAGGTGCTTAGCTTTATGCCAAACACCTAAAATACTAAATTAAATGGCTATCTAGCTTGGAAGAAATTGCTGATGTTAGTAGCGCAGGAATATAAAATTAAGTAAATTTTTTACAGATTACAAAAATAGCAGTGTCGCAAGCGAAAATGCCTACTAAGGAACGCGTAAAGGGAAAGTTCGAAAATAAGGTGATAAATTAGTAGCAAGGAGGAGATTTGCATGTCTGGGATTCTTACGCGTGATTATGTAGCTTTAAGCTCATTTGTATATAAACATGGGCTTGTTCCAGAAGGATATAATT
>JBEQCC010000446.1:0-3417 GCA_041639455.1 Pelosinus sp.
GTAGGATCAGGCTGCACATCACTAAACACCTTGTAATCGATACCCATTTCGGCAAGAAGTTTTTCAATTCCGGCAAGAAAACCGAGATCATAAAGTACCTGATCTGTTACAATGAATACTTTCTTTTTCTTCATAGCAGCCAGTTCCTTTAGTGCAACCGGAATACAACCATATTTAAAGTAAATTTTATTAGGAACTCTAAACCAAAGCATATTGTCTCTCCTCTCAGCCACCCTCTTAATATTTATCAAGTGCTCAGGTCCTACATTTGCCGATACAGAGTTCCCGCCCCATGATCCACAGCCAAGGGTTAGGGATGGCTCCAGTTTAAAGTTATAAATATCTCCGATAGCCCCTTGAGAAGAAGGCATATTTATCAAAATACGGCAGGTTTTTAACATTTCCCCCATTTGAGTGATTCTGTCCTGCGAACGATCCGGATTTGTATACAAAATGGAGGTATGACCATAGCCGCCCAATTCAACCAGCCTAGCAGCTTTTGTAAGCGCTTCCGCAAAATTGCCAGCCTTGTACATGCCAAGTATCGGTGACAGCTTTTCATGAGAAAAAGGTTCTTCTAATTCTACGGATTCAACCTCTCCTACCAGGATTTTGGCTTCTTTGGGAACGGTAATACCCGCCAGACCTGCAATGGTATATGCACTCTGTCCTACAATGCCCGCATTTAAATTACCATTATTAAGAATGATTGCTCCAACTTTAGCCACTTCATCTCCTTTAAGAATATACGCACCACGTTTTTCTAGCTCCTCTTTTACCTCATCATAAACCTGCTCCAAAACAACAATCGACTGTTCAGAAGCACAAATCATTCCATTATCAAATGTTTTTGACAAAAGAATAGAGCTTACCGCCATTTTTATATCCGCGGTTTCATCAATAATGGCTGGTGAATTTCCCGGACCCACTCCGAGAGCCGGTTTGCCCGAAGAGTATGCGGACTTTACCATGCCGGGACCGCCAGTAGCCAAAATTACATCGGCTTCCTTCATCGCTATGTTCGTTAATTCAATTGAAGGCTCATCAATCCAGCCAATGATTCCTTCTGGGGCACCTGCTTTTACTGCTGCCTTATATACAATTTTCGCGGCTGCTATAGTACAATTCTTGGCTCTTGGATGTGGAGAAAAAAGAATAGCATTTCTTGTTTTGAGTGCAATTAGTGATTTAAATATTGCGGTAGAAGTAGGATTGGTAGTGGGAATAACCGCAGCGACAACCCCTAACGGTTCTGCCACTTTAGTTAAACCAAAAGAACTATCTCTTTCAATGATACCGCAGGTTTTCATATCTTTGAATTTGTTGTAGATAAATTCTGATGCAAAGTGATTTTTGATAATCTTGTCTTCCACGATGCCCATTCCCGATTCTTCGACAGCAAGCTTGGCAAGTTCAATACGTGCATTGTTTGCGGCCATCGCCGCTTGTCTAAAGATTTCATCCACCTGCTCCTGTGTAAACGCAGCAAACTTCCTTTGCGCTTCTCTCAATTCCTGAAACTTTTCAAGTAGTTCTGCCTTAGTAATAATTTTCACAAAATGCACTCCTCGCAAAAATATTGTAAGCTTCACAAAAATAACCTTATTGTGAACTATAAACTATATATTGCAAGTAGCATGCCACAATGTTGACAAACTAAAAAACCTATCTCAACTTGCTGTATAAGATAGATTTTTCGCAACACTTATATTTTTCTGGTAGTATCCATATGTAAAATAGACTGTGCAACTATGTAACAAATTTGCATCTTTTTTTATATAGTCTCGGTTACATATCTGACACACATAAGCCACACATTTCCAGCCTCCGCGACATCGAACGCAGCGTGCGTTTATGGGACCTATCAAGTTGGTGACGCCTTCTTCTCTGACATACGATGAACTCGATATCCATAAATAGCTTGAGTTCGTTGTATAATTAATGCCCACTCCACCTTGACTTTTACCCCCGCAGGACTAACTCCTGCCGAACACACCAGCCTTATCTGGACGCACAACCGGACTTGAATCTTCCGATTTCTAGCGGCGAATGATTCTCATCGGATTTAAGTCGAGAACTGTCCGCAATTCCTCATTTAGTCACCAAAAGAAATTCTAAAAAAGCGTCCAGTTTTAGTACCATTACCCTATGATGGGACTCAGCCCTTGGGTAAGATTTTTCACTTTTTAGGAGTTGCCTTATCTGCGGGTTTGACTTCTTTTGCATTGTCTCGCACATCTTGAGGAATCTCTATAGGATCTACTTGATTATATTTCGAATATGTTATCTGCATATTCAATGTCGATTTTGTTAAAAAATCTTCTATTTTGGTCCTGTCCTTTGGATTACCTATCTCCATAAACAACCCTGCACCTTTTCGAATCGGTTCTGCCAAATCCATATCTATTTCTTTTATCATCTTAGTCGCTTTATCAACTTTAACATTATATTTTATATTACCAGCAGCTAACAATCCAAGCCGTCCTATCGCAATCGCCTTCAACATGTCCTTATCCTGCACATCATTTAGTTTGACAACTGCACCTATAGCATCACTTATTTGCATATTATCCAAAGTGATTTCCATATATTTATAGGATGGTGTTTCCTTTTTCAGCTTCACCGATTTTATCAACTGCAACATATCCATTCGAGCAGCAGCCTTCTCATTTGCAGAAAGTTTTTTGTTCAAAGAAAAGCCGATCGGTACAATCTGTTTGATCCATTTTTCGTTACTTAACCTATAAATCACTAGATTGTCTTGATTTTGTTCTATATACTGCTTTGACATCAGTGTATTTTCTTTATTTTTTACATCACGATACGAAATGTCTATATCTTGTTTATAACTCAGCGGTTTTTCCTGGCCTTCCCCATCGACTGCAATGTTGACTTCTCCCATTGGGGTTTCAGCCTTGATCGCCACGTCATAATGCAAGTTATTTACATCCATCATATTTTTATATACATCGCTCAAATACGCCTTTTCTGGTGGCAGTTTTTCATCGGCAAAAGCAAACGAATTGCCCATCGCCACAAACAACAATCCCCATACTAAAGCAACTTTCCAATTGATCTTTTGCAACAATCCCATCATTCAATCAAGCTCCCTTTTTATAAATTACACTGCATCCATACATTACCAGTATATAAGGGACAGAAAGGACGTTTCTCAATCCCATATTTCTATTTACCATTAAAATACAAAATTCCTGCAAAACTAGGCTGTTTTACAGGAATTTATCATATATATTTTTTTGTATCATTATGGGGGAGGTATTTATAAAAATATAATCAATATTAGGATAAAATGATAACTATTTCAAAATAGTATCTAATAGATATTTTAAAGCCTCCCCGACTCGGATGGTGGCTAGGTGGAAAACATGGCAAGTTAGTGAACAGATCGGAAGAGCG
>JBEQCC010000447.1:0-3412 GCA_041639455.1 Pelosinus sp.
GCTAGTAAAATAATGGCCGTAAAACGAGCAATTTTTATGGAAGCCGATCATGCTCAAGAAGTTAGGGAAGCTATCCAAAAAGTGAAACCAACCCGTATTTTAGTATTAGGCACTTCAGTAAATATGGTAGAAAAAATTGTTCATGTATTAAAATTACCAGAAATACAACAAATTATTATGATTGAAGATATTGCTACAGCCGCGGAAATTGCTAAGGCCAGAGAAAGTAGATTAAAAGAAGGCAAGCACATAATTCCAGTGCCAACAATTGAGCTAAAACCACACTTTTCAGGCTATTTGATTGATCCGTTAGAAATTTTTTTTAAAAAGCCTAAAAAGCGAAGGCATAAAATTGGTGAAAAATCAATTGTACGCCCAACCTTTAGTTATTATGGAAAGCTACTCATCTCCGATGCTGCAATAGCTACAATCGTCGGATATGTGGCTACAATTGATCCGGAAATTCCCACCACAGGTCAAATCAATATCAAAAACTCTCACGACAAAGAAACGGGAATTTCAATTCAACTAGATATTACTGTCCGATACGGTAATTCTCTCAAGACCATTGCACACGAAGCTCAAAAACGCATTAAAAGTATGGTAGAGCATATGACTGGATTATTAGTGAAAGAAGTAAATGTTTCCGTCAAACGACTTAGTTTAGAATAAAAGTCATTTTCATCTTTCACCTTTTATTCTAGGAAAAAAGTAAGCTGGATAACCTGCTTGATTGCGGAATAGCTCCGGACAAAAACCAATTGGACGCTTTGGCTCTTCTGGATTTTTACGTTGTACGGCAGTGAGCAGGAAACTAATTTGATTGACATGTTGAACTAATTGAATGGCAGATCCATCCGGCGTTTCACCATAAAAACAAATCAGTTTTGGATTATAATAGCCAATATTATGTACTGTAAATTGCACCGTTTGACCAAAGTTTACTAGCTTAATGCCAACTTCATGTTCCTGGTTAAGCCCTTTATCAAACTCATCCATATAGTGACTTAGTTGTTTAAAAAAATCACTGGCGAGTTCCAAGCTTTCTCCCTCTTTTATTATATCTTCACTAACGTCTCTTTCTGAAGGATTCATTATTGCACCACCCCCTAATCATTATATGGATCACATAACTCCAACATGCTATCAAAAATAAAAAAAATAAGAGTGTTTTTATTCAAACATTCTTATTTTTTTATTTTTGATAGCTATATTTCTATAGCCCTAACTTTGCTGAAGCATTATTTTTAAAAAGATTCTGCTTTCTGATATATTCTCTCACCATCTCAACACTCCGATGACCCGTTTGCCTCATGATGTCATCTAAAGATGCCCCATTAGCAGATGCTTCTGTAGCAAAACCAGCACGCAGACTATGCCCGGAATACTCCTCTGCCGGAAGACCAATTTTCTGCACATACTCCTTTACAATCCTAGCTACCGAATGGGATGATGCTAATCTTTTTTTTGAGACTTGACCATACTTATTGATTTGACGAAAAAGCGCTCCCTCTTTGATTTGTGCCACTTCAATCCAATCTTGCAAAATGCGAACCGGGCAAGTATCCGGATTAGAACCGTAGGCAATTCCCTTTTCCATCCCTGCACCTTCCTGATCTGTCTTCGATTTACGGAGGATAACTCGAATTCCTTCTCTCGTAAAGCGAACATCTTCAATATTTAAGGAGACTAACTCAGATCGACGAAAGGCTCCAGAAAACCCGATTAATAGTAACGCACAATCACGAAGATCTCGTATATCATCTTTTTTCTCGCAGAAACACTGTATATCCTCAGCTAATATAGGATTTTTCTTATTGCGCATAATACCTAACTCACGCTTAATACCCTTCATCGTATCTGTTACAATTTTAGCCTTCGTTGGAGAATCATAACCCGCAGTGGCATGCGCTTGACTAATTGTACTCTTCTTACGTGCTATTGTACTAGGTCTCTTATTCTCTGCAAACAAATAGGATAAATATGCCACAATCGTTTCTGCTTCCGCCGGTAACGACGCTACCTTATTTATCTTACACCAGTCGGAAAACTCCTTCCAATCAGAAAAGTATGCTTTTCTGGTATTTTCCGCCTTAGAGTTTACAATTAATTTTTTACCTTGTTTTATGTATGAATCGTACAATTCAGAAGAAATTTCTTTGTTTTCTTCAATTATAACATTATTCATATTTTTCTCCTTTTTACCACTTTTCAATATACGATAATCTTAAATTATCGTATATTGAGTTTTTATTTAATTTTATCTCACTAATAAGGAATCGTCAATGTTTTTTAGTAATTCGCTTGAGATCTCTTCTTGTTTGTAGTAAAATTATGAAATCCTATTTTTATTACAAATAAGAAAGAGGTGACTTATAATGAATTATTCTTGCAAAGTTAACTCCAAGGGACAAATAACAATTCCGTCGCAAATCAGAAAAATATTAGCAATTCAAGAAGATGACGTATTACTTGCGAAAAAAACGGAGGAAGGAACTATTGTATTAAAAGGTGGAAGAAGCGTCAATATTGATAAAGATACGGAGGTATTATTAAGAGCTCTAGAAGAAACATTCGCTGCCATGAAAAAGAGGGAGGAGGGTACGAAAGCTTGAATGATTTTAAAGACTTAAAAATATGGAGGTTATTAATATGAACCAAATTCTCATGGATGCATCCATCTTAAAATCTCATCTAAGCGGCTGCAAAGCCACTATTGATTTTTTACGTACAGTAGCGCAAAGCAATGCTCCTTTGCCCGCCATTTCCGTAATTACAGCGATGGAGCTTCATATGATTCCTCAACTCGACCCCATAGTAATTGCCAAACTTCTCACTACCACGAAAATTTTCCTTTTATCTTCTTCCATTGCTCAAAAAGCAGGGAATCTAAAAATACAATACCCTGAAACGACTACCGAACATGCAATTGTCGCTGCTACTGCTTTAGAAAATGGCTTTCCTCTTGTCACCTTTGATGTCAAAGCATATAGGGTGATTCCAGGATTAATTATTTTTAATATCCCAGGGGAGTAAGCGCGTATAAAATATGGTTTCCCTCTTAATTTTAGAGTATAAAACCTCTTTATAATCTTTAATAAGTTTTGCATAATACCTGAGGAAGAATAATAAAATACATCATCAATAAATAATCTTATAATTCTGAATTTCAGGAGGGTATTTATTTATGCATAAACAATTATGGTGTGAGCATGTAGAAAAAGTTGCAAAGTATATTACAGTAGAATATCGTTTTGGAAATGAAACGAAGAAACTACGAATACAATCGTGGCTTTGTCCGGAATGCGGGGTGCACGGAGCTAATTCTGAAGTAGTTTTTCCCATTACGATAAGTAGATAACAATTCTTTCCGTTAAATAAATAAAATGAACTGATAAACTTAACATAAGGG
>JBEQCC010000448.1:0-3112 GCA_041639455.1 Pelosinus sp.
ATTTAAAGGAATGCATTATCGAAAAGACATTGCATACCGGGCAATTAAAAGTAACGAATTGCAAAGGTCATGAAGACATAAAAGAACAGAGCGGAGTATGATTCATTTCTTAGGTTAGTACGTCTATACTGATATATGAAAAAACAAACTGACACCAGAGAAAAAGATATTGCTAACTGTGTTATTTCATGATATATTTATAAATAATTTAATACGATAAACTCTTATCAAGAGTGGTCGAGGGACTGGCCCGATGACACCCGGCAACCGGCAGCAATGCAGAGGTGCTAATTCCAGCAGGATTTATCCTGACAGATGAGAGAGGACTAAAATGTTATTTAAGTCCCCTTTCAGATGAAATGGGAGATTTAAATAACATTTTTGTATTATAAGGGAGGAATTCAAATGGTACAGAGCAATCGTCTTGCAGTTGCTGCAGTTGAAGATAGAAAAGAGATAGTAATACCACCATCAAGGAAAATAAAAGTAGTCCCCCAGAGAAATGAAGAAATTATTATTACAATAAGAAATGGTGTTGTGGTTAAATTTGTACAGAATATTTATTGTCCTTCATTGGAAGGTGTCGATGGGGATGGAATATAAGGTGTCAAATTTTATTGGCAGGAAGGAAAGTGGCATGGTATATTAGAAGTAAATAAAAGATATATGAGATTTCTTATAAACTGGCGTATAAAGGAGAATCACCGTGGGACATAGTATTGAAAAAATGGAGAAACTGAATCATTTATTAACTGAACTGGGGAGTATTGTCGTAGCTTTTTCTGGAGGCGTGGACAGCAGTTTCTTAGCAGCAGCAGCAGTAAGAGCTGTTGGTGAAAAGGCGATAGCCATTACTGCTTTTTCGGAGACATTGCCGGAAAGCGAAAAAAAAGAAGCAATTGAAATTGCGAAAAAAATTGGTATTAAACACATACTTTTAAATATTAGCGAATTAAATAGTCCGGATTTTGTCGAGAATAACAATCAACGCTGTTATTACTGTAAACAGGAACGATTTTCAGTATTAGTCGATTGGGCAAAAGAAAATAATTATAATTGGGTATTGGATGGATCGAATGTTGACGACTTATCCGATTATCGTCCTGGGATTAAAGCGGTGGAAGAGTTAGACCATGTAAGGAGCCCTTTAGTTGAAGCTGGATTAACTAAAAAAGATATTCGGGAAATATCTAAGGAATGGAATTTGCAGACTTGGAATAAATTAAGTGCTGCCTGCCTTTCTTCAAGGGTGGTTTATGGACTTTCGATTACGGCAGAGAGACTTAGCCAAATCGAAAAAGCTGAAGAATTAGTAAAACAGTTTTGCCCAGGGCAAGTCCGAGTACGCCACCATGGAGATATTGCCCGTATTGAAGTGTCACCAGAAAATATTGGAATGATTACGGTTCCAGAGGTAGCAGTGCAAATTGAGCAAGGACTTAAAAAAATTGGTTTTACATATGTCACTGTTGATTTATCTGGATATCGAAGTGGCAGTATGAATGAAGTTTTAGTTTAATAGTAAGGGCATATGATTGTAATATATTGATGATAGGCAGGACAAAATTTCCTGCCTATTTCTTTATTACTTTTAAAAACAGATTTAAACAGTAACACTATGAGTTCCTTACTCATACAGTATAGTAAGAATTAAATAGTATTACCGCATAGGGGGGTATATAGTGTATGAGCATTTTTACAGAATTACGGAATCAATCACTCGTTAGAGAACTAGATCGGGAATTAAATACCGATATAGTGTTGTTTGGTTTTGATGGGTTCGTATATTTTGGTAATCTACAGGCAGTAGAAGATTGTCGTATTGCCATTCTTTCTCCAGGAATAGAAGCCGATTGCAATGCGGTGGAAATTCTTACTCCAGGGGGAGAAATCTTACATGTGGATTTCACGCGGGTAGATTTATGGAACATAGTTGCTAAAGGAACAGCTATCGTAGATGATCCTTTTGGAGGGATAAATACAGAGGCATCATCTCGAATTGATTCCGAAGAAGCAACAGAGCGCACGGAAAGTCGCCATTTAGTTAGAGTATTATGCCGCATGGTCGGTGATGGAGTTGTAATAACAACACTTGGTGGGTTTGCTATTGAAGGTACGCTCATTGCCATCGACGATTGCTTGGCAATTCTCTCTAACTCACAGATTTTTGCTCCAGGCAGTTGTAAGCCAATTTCGGATTCAAGGGTTCGATCTGCAGTAGTCAATTTAGAAGCCCTGACCTCCGTTTCTGGAGATCGGTGTTGATGAATTCATAATGCTTAGTTGTCAAAGACTCGGTATGCATTTGTACCGGGTCTTTTCTAGTTAGCAGTACATTGAAAGAAGGTAGAGGGTATGCTTATTGCGATGAAGCATTTTGGGAGTGTGGGAATAGGAGTAACCGCGCCTCAACTATTTCGTGCAAATGATAGAAAGTTTTATGTTGTTAAGTTACAGAATAATCGATTGGGGCCAAAAGTATTGGTAAATGAATTTTTAGCGGCAAAGCTGGGAGAAATGCTAGGCTTATGTTTTCCAGTAAGTTCGAGTATTGAAATTGAGGAAGACATTATCGGTCAAAGTCCAAAGCTTCAAGCTGTGGACACACCTATAGGGCAGCATTTTGCCTCACAGTATCTGAATCATACAGAATATGTGGGAAAGGATAATTTGCATAATGCTGTTAATATTACTGAAATGGCGGGTATCCTGTTATTTGATGCTATGTTTCATAATTCGGATCGTACTAATAATAGAAAAAATCTCTTATTGTATAAGGAAAAATCAGGATATAAAATATATGCGATTGATAATTCACATTTATTTCGAACTACCAGATGGACGATTGCTCTTCTTAACCGTATCAGTAGAATCATTCAACCGTATTATCATTATTCCTATGCCTTATTGCTTAATGATTGGCTTTCACCATCGCATTTTTTTCCTTATGTGAAAAAAGTGAAGGAAATGAGTAATGAATTCATTTGTGAAATCGTTGCTCAAATTCCAGAAAAATGGCTGCCAGATGATAGTGAACGGCAAGCATTGATCAATTATGTGATCTTACGTCGGGATATAGTAAAAGATATTGAACAAATTTTGTATAAACAAA
>JBEQCC010000448.1:3122-3409 GCA_041639455.1 Pelosinus sp.
ACAAATTCCTAAGTCAAGAGGTGGGTCGAAAGTGTAAGATTATTTTTGTGAGGATTTTTCTTGAGTAATTAAATTTTCTTTGATGAGAAGTGCATTTTGAGTCATTTTTTCGAGAAGTATATATGTCATTTGTATTTCTTCTGGTGTAAAGCCTTGTGTCAGAGACGTAGTCCACTGTGTTAATGTGGATTCAAGAATCGGCTGAAAAGATCGACCTTTTTCGGTTAAATATACTTGGTTGGCACGTCGATCGAGTCTATCAACATGCCTTTCAATATAACCTAAGA
>JBEQCC010000449.1:0-3402 GCA_041639455.1 Pelosinus sp.
ATCTGTAGGAGTAAAATGAATGATGTCTCCATTTTTGAGCAAGATGGTAAAAAAATCGCATGCAGCGAGAAACTTAAATAATTCGGCTGCAGCATAATCAAAATCGGGATAGAGTTCGGCTAAAGTCATACTATGTTGCTTTTAGTAGGTTTCTTTTTGACTTGTCGCCTACGCAAAAAAAGAGCGCAGGCAACAGCTCACCGCACTGAGGTCTTAGGAAACCCGGCAACGATAAGTGCGCCCACGCCGTAGCATGAGCGTTTCCACTTATGTCCCATTGCCATTTGAAAGTTCCTAAGTTTCAGTACGGGACTTAAAGCTTAAACGCTTCAAGAATATCTTGTTACAAAGGTATCAATTTGGAATCAGAACCGAGGCATGTACGAAAATTTTTCGATTTTTCCCTATATTTGTGCCAATGAAGTTTTTTGCCCTCATAATAGGCTTTTGGCTGCTTTTTCTCTCTTGTTTGCCATGTTGCGACGGTAGGGAATGTAATGAGGATAGGGCAACAACCGTTTCGGCAAGTAATAATCATCAGCAACATAAACGAAGCATCGAGTATTGCACCCCTTTTTGCGCTTGTTCCTGCTGTTCTGCATCCGTATCGTGTCAGAGTATTCCTACATACGTGTTAGTTAAAAAGGTATTTGATACCAAAAGCTATCCTGATTATCCTACACCATTTTGCGGCGAAGTTTCTTACGCTATCTGGCAACCGCCTAAAATATCCTAATCTCCATTCCTTCGGATTTTTTGTACTAAACTCTAATGGGGTTTAGGCATTGAAGTTTCTGTTTTCAAAGTCTTATTCCGTTGAGCAAAAAAACAAGTAAAAGGAAGCCTGCGCAATCCACTGTTGCGAAGGTTTTAAATGGCTGGCATGTAAAAGTGCCTCGAAATCGTAAAATATCCATTCCAATTTTATAATAGGTAACATGGAAAAAGGAACAGAGCTTAAATTAATAAGCAAAAATACCAGGCCCACAAGTATGCGAATATTGGTCTATGAATATATGAATGCCCAGACGGCGGCTTTATCTCTCCCTGAGATTGAAGCGTACTTTTATAAGGCAGACAAAGTGACTATCTATAGGACATTAAAAACGTTTGAAAAAAAGGGCATAGTACATAGGATTCAGGATAATAATATCACAAAGTATAAACTGTGTGATGAAGGGTGCAGTGAGCACGCACATAAAGACCATCATCTGCATTTTTACTGCAAGGCATGTAAACAGACCACCTGTGAAAAAGATATATCCTTTCCGGAAAATTTGAAAACTGACTTTAGAATTGACGAGATTCAGATTTTCGCCAAAGGAATATGTGAATTGTGCCTTGTAAGTGGCAAGCACAGGAAATACAGTAAACGACAGTAATGTTATGCTAAAGAGTGAAAGGTTTTATATTGAGTCCAATAAGTAATTTCACAAACAACCGAGGACCAATAATCTAAAAATGAAATTTCATTGTGAAATAAATTATCAGACTCTATGTAATAAATAAATTGATTTGATAATTTTAAACAAAACTTATTGTTATGGCAACACAAAAAGGATTAGCTAATATTATAATCGCACTCATATTTTCCCTTCTTATTCCCACTATCGGGTATTATTATCTTGGCGTTTTATATGCGAGTATTTTTTTAATTGGCTATCTGGGCGGCTTTGTACTTTGGATTTTAGTCCCGTCCCGTACATCTTGGGCTTCTCTAAAAATGCCGTATTGGCTGACACTGCTTGCCTTTTTATTACTTCATAAAGTAGAAGAGAACAGAATGAAGTTTTTTGAGGTTGTTTCTGAGAAAATAACGGGCGGAACAGTTCCCGAATTTAGTGTCGGGCTTGTTATCGGGCTGTTGATACTTCCTATAGGAGCTTGGTTGGTAATACCAATATTATTTAAACGCAGGCATGAATTGGGCTACTTTGCTATCTGGACGTTATTCGCTTCAATGGGAATATCAGAGCTTGCGCATTATTTTTTTCCATTTCTGACAAATGAGTCTTATGGATATTTTCCAGGAATGTTAAGTGTTCTTGTGCTGGCGCCACTGGCATGGTGGGGTACGTACAGGCTTCTCAAAAAAGATAATACACCAGCATGACCTAAAAAATAAAATGCATGAATGCAGGATTAGAGATAGAATTGGCTGAACTCCTTTTGCTTCAACTGTTCGCATTTGGGTTGTTTGGCCGTTTTGAAGTGGAAACTCCCGCAGCTCGTAGAATAATAAAATGGTTGGTGATATACGGGATAACTATCGGGATCTATTACTGGTCAGGACACTGGGCAGTTTTAGTTCCAGTGTTGGCTATCATCCCTGGTTCTGTCTATCATGTTTGGTGGTGTAAAAAGAATGGCATTCACCCATTAAAAGCAACGCCACGAAAAAAATATTATCAGCTACGAGGATGGAAATGGGAAGAGTAGGTATGAAAGTAATAGCAATTTGGAAATGATTATAAAAACGTGAATGGGAACAGGACATCCTTTCTTTGAACTTTGCAATTCGATTGCATTATTTTATTTGTAACTTTGTCTAAGTTGAAAATAACAGCCTTCATATTATCCATAATCGTATTAATCCTAAGTTGTATGCCATGTACAGACGGGGTTAATGCTATAGATAAAGTAAGGCAAGAAATTGTAAAAGCATCTCATCAACAGGACAGTCATTCCAACACAGATGCGTGTTCTCCATTCTGCTCATGTTCTTGTTGTGCAGCCTCAGTATTACATTCTCCTTTCTCCAAAGCCCAGATAAACAAAATTGAATTTCAACCGGAGAACTATCCCCTCTATAATGTATCGTTCAGCACAGAAGCCCACAATAGCATCTGGCAGCCTCCCAAATTGTCTTAATATCACACATCTTTATTGAATTTGCTATAAGTTATCATTGACTTATTCAGCCATTATATCATTCATTTCCCATTGCTGGCCATGGCCACAACCAAAAAAGCCACTAAAAGCAAGAAAAGAAAACAGCCTTTAGCAATAAGGATAATTAAAATCATTCTTATTGGAATTGCCTGCGCCATTCTTCTTGCAGCTATTGTGGCAAGAATTATTCATTTCTTCAGATATCATGTATAACCAAACAGAATTAAGACATGCTCAATAAAATCATTCAATTCTCCATAAAAAATAAATTGGTCATTGGCCTTTTTACACTGGCATTGATTATTTGGGGTATTTATTCAGCAAAAAAGCTACCTATAGATGCCGTGCCGGATATTACCAATAATCAGGTGCAGGTAATTACGCTGAGCCCATCATTAGCAGCACAGGAAGTAGAACAGCTAATTTCTTTTCCGGTGGAACAAACAATGGCGACCATTCCGGAAGTGCAGGAAATCCGTTCCATATCCAGGTTTGGATTATCCGTAGTTA